>RFFX01000083.1 GCA_003696765.1 Zetaproteobacteria bacterium
GTGGTCTTCGATACCCTTACAAATCAATCGCTTGCTTACGCAAGCTCTTGATTTGCGCGGCCCTCCTGGCCGCGATGATGGTTTCTTGCGAAACCATCACCCCTGATTCCGTCGCAAACCCCATCCGGCCGCAGCCGGGCGGCAAGCCTACCTTCCGCGCCGGAGAATGCAGCCGACGAACCCGGCCAGGTAAGCGAGCTGGCAGCAGAACCAGATCGACCGGCCGGTGAGCAAGGCGCCGGCCAGACGCAGCGGCCAGCGCAGCGCCCGCCGCCAGGGGGGGAGCCGGGCGACGAAGTCGCCGTGGTGCGCCGGGGTCTCGATCACCCACTGCGGATGGTGGATGTTGGCGAAGGCCGCCTGCCGGCCGTTGCGGTGGAACTGCCGCATCAGGGCGGGAAAGGTGGCCGGCGGCAGGTGGTGGTAGATCACCCCCGGCACCACCACCACCCGGGCCCCGGCCTCGCGGAACCGCTGCCGCAGGTAGGGGTCGAGCCCGCGCGGGATGCACTCGTTCTCCCCTCCCACCCGGCGGAAGAGGCCGGCGCGCATCATCAGGCAGGGGTGCTCGGCCAGATCGGAGTCGGTGATCGTCTCCACCGGCCTCCAGCTACGGCGGGGGATCTCACGCATCGCCCGCCGCACGAAGGGGGGGGCATTCTCGGGGATGGTGTTGTTGCCGCCGGCCATGCCGATCTCCGGATGGGCCTCCATCGCCGCCAACAGGCGGGCGAGGGCGTCGGGATCGGGGAGCGCCGAGTCGTCGTCCAGGGTGAGCAGGTAGCGGCCGCAGGCGAGATCGGCGGCGATGTTGATCGCCCGCCCCTGCCGCCGGTCGCCCTTGACGACGAAGAGTTCGAAGCGCTGCTCGCTCTGCGCGCCGAGCTGGGTCAGCAGCCGGCGGAAATAGCCACCGCGATCGGCATCGGCGGTGGGAATGACGACGCTGATCAGCGGCTCCACCGCCTGTGCAGGCGGCAGGCGGCGCAGCAGGCCGCTTGCCCCCTCGTCGTTGCGGTAGCGCACCCAGTCGCGCGCCGCCTGCGCCGGCAGCCACGGCAGCCGATCGAAGCGCGCGACGAGATCAGCCAGGATCGAATCCCGCGGTGGTCATGGGTGGAACGGTAACGCAGACCGCCCTCGGTCGCCACCCGCCCGACGGGCCGCCCTCGCAGCGGAGATACGATCGCCGTAGCATTGCAGCCGGGCGGTCGTCGGCCGCCGATTCTCCCGATCCCAGGAGTCGCCCATGCCGTTGCTCTCCATCCACACCTCCACCACCGTCTCCGACCGCGCGGCGCTGCTGCGCGACGCCTCCGGCCGCGTCGCCGGGCTGCTCGGCAAGCCGGAGTCCTACGTCATGGTCGAGCTGCACGACGGCTGCGCGCTCTGCTTCGCCGGCAGCGACGCGCCAGCCGCCTGGCTGCAGCTGAAAAGCCTCGGGCTACAGGAGTCGCAAACCGCGGCCCTCTCCGCCGCCCTGTGTGACTGGGCCGCCGACGCGCTGGGCGTCCCGGCCGATCGGGTCTACATCGAGTTCGCCGCGCCGCCGCGCGCCTTCTGGGGCTGGAACCGTTCCACCTTCTGACCATCCGGCGGAGGCGCCTGCCGCCGCACCAGAGACCGCCGACCATCGACTGCGCGAGACGATCGCCCGCCGCATCGCGCAGGCCGGCGGCGCCGTCGGCTTCGACCGCTGGATGGAGGCGGCGCTCTACGAGCCGGAGCTCGGCTACTACGAACGGCGCGACCCCTTCGCCGAGGAGGGCGACTACGTCACCGCCGCCGACCTCGGCGACTGGGCGGCGCTCGCCTTCGCCGACCTCATCGCCTGGGGCTGGCGCGCCATGGGGGCCCCCTCCGACTGGGCGCTGATCGAACAGGGCGGCGGCAGCGGCCGGCTGCTCTGCGCGATCGTCACGGCGCTCGAGGAGCGCGGCGCCTCCCCGCCCCGACGGATCGCCATCGAGCGCACGAACGCCATGCGCCGCCGCCAACAGGCGCGCTACCGGGAGCGGGGCATCTCGGTGGCGCAATACGACCGGCCGGAGGCGGTGCCACCGCAGGAGTGCGCCATCCTGATCAGCAACGAGCTGCCCGACGCCTTCCCGGTGCGCAGCTTCGTCCAGGAGCGGGGGCGGCTCTACGAACGGCTGGTGGCCTGGGAGGAGGGGCGCTTCCGCTGGCGCCGCGCCGAGACCCCTCTGCGCGATCCGCCGCCGATCGACCCGCGGCTGCGCGCCGCCTGGCCGGAGGGCTACCGCAGCGAATGGAATCCGCACCTGGCCTGCTGGATGGAACAGAGCGCCCGGCTGGCCGAGCGTGCGCTGCTCTTCTGTGTCGACTACGGCTTCGCCCGGGAGGAGTACTACCGCCCCGAGCGCCGCCGCGGCACATTGATGGGCCACGCCAACCACCGGGTGGTGGAACGGGTGCTGGACCATGCCGGCGGTTGCGACATCACCGCCCATGTCGACTTCACCGCGCTGGCAGAGGCCGCCCGTGCCGCGGGGTTCCGCCCGCTCGCCTTCACCCCGCAGTGGGCCTGGCTGGCGCAGTCGCCCGTGCTGCAGGCACGACTCGCCCGACTGGCCGCACGACGCGACGCCGCCGCGGTGGCGGAGATCGCCCGGCTCAAGCGGCTGATCATGCCGCAGGGGATGGGCGAGACCTTCAAGCTCTTCGTCGCCAGTCGCGGTGGTGACCTCCCCCCGCCCGACCACCTCGCCCCCTTCGACCGGCTCGACCGGCTGGGTCCGCCCGATTCATGACCCGACACGAAACCGACGTCGCGGTGGTCGGCTGCGGGCTGGCCGGCATGTGGGCGGCGCTGCAACTGGCCGACGCCGGCTTTTCGGTCACGCTGATCAACAAGGGGGAGTTCTCCGACTCCAGCACCTACCGGGCGCAGGGGGGCATCGCCGGTGTGGCCGACGTGCGCGACCGCGTCGCCGACCACGTCGCCGACACGCTGCGCGCCGGCGCCGGGCTGTGCAAGCGGGAGGTGGTCGAGGCGATGGTGGCACGCAGTGGTGCGGCAATCACCCAACTGGAGAGGCTCGGCATCCGCTTCGACCGCCGCGACGGCGACCTCCACCTGACCCGCGAGGGAGGGCACGGCCGGCCGCGCATCGCCCACGTGCAGGACGCCACCGGCCGGGCGGTGAGCGAGGGGCTGCAGCGGAAGGTGACCGCCCACCCCGCCATCCGCTACCTCGCCCACCACATGGCCATCGACCTGGTGGTGCGCCGCGGCGGGCGGAGGCGGCCGGCCATCGCGGGGCTCTACCTGCTCGATCCGGAGGAGCGGGTGATCGCCCTGCCCGCGCCGCGGGTGGTGCTGGCCACCGGCGGGGCGGGCAAGGTCTACATGTACACCACCAACCCCCACGCCGCCACCGGCGACGGCATCGCCATGGCCTGGCGCGCCGGCTGCCCGGTGGCCAACATGGAGATGATGCAGTTCCACCCCACCTGCCTGTTCCATCCGCAGGCGCCGACCATGCTGCTGAGCGAGGCGCTGCGCGGCGAGGGGGCGATTCTGATCGATGCTGCCGGCCGCCGCTTCATGGAGCGCTACGACCCCGAGCGGATGGAGCTGGCGCCACGCGATATCGTCGCCCGGGCCATCGACCACGAGATGAAACGGCAAGGGGTGGACTGCCTCTACCTCGACGCCCGGCCGCTGGGGGAGGCGACCATCGACCGCCACTTCCCCAACATCCGCGACCGCCTGCTGGCGCTGGGCATCGACATCAAGCGGCAGCCGGTACCGGTGGTGCCGGCCGCCCACTACCTCTGCGGCGGGGTGCAGACCGATCTGGCCGGACGCACGCCGGTCGACGGGCTCTTCGTCATCGGTGAGGCGGCCTGCAGCGGCGTCCACGGCGCCAACCGGCTGGCCAGCAACTCCCTGCTCGAATGCCACGTGATGGCCAGCCTCTGCGCCGAGACAATCATCCGCGAAGGAAAGCGGCCGCCGCTGCCGCTGCCGCCGTGGGACGCCTCCGGCATCGAGGACGAGCGCGAGCGGGTGCAGATCAAGCAGAACTGGGACGAGGTGCGGGCGGTGATGTCCAACTACGTCGGCCTGGTGCGCAGCAACGAGCGGCTGCGGCGGGCGCGGCGGCGGCTGCAGATGGTCGAGGCGGAGTGCGCCGACTACTACTGGCGCCACCCGGTCAGCCGCGACCTGATCGAACTGCGCAACCTGGTACTGGTGGCCACGCTGATGGTTCGCTCGGCGCTCGAACGCAAGGAGTCGCGTGGGCTGCACTACACCATCGACTACCCGCACCGGTTGCCGCATGCGCGCGACACCGTGCTGGTGCCGGATGGCTGAACGGCCGTGGACGATGGTTTCTTGCGCAACCTCCGGATTTGCGCGGCCGTCCGTGGCCGCGATGATGGTTTCTTGCGCAACCATCATCCATGATCGAATCGCAAAAAGTCCATCCATGGACTTTTTGCTTGACGGGGATCGAAGAGCGCGGTCTTCGATCCCCTTACAAATCCGTCGGTTGCGTCTGCAACCTCCGGATCTGCGCGGCCGTCCGTGGCCGCGATGATGGTTTCTTGCGCAACCATCATCCATCATTCGCACAGCGACCAGAAACACCCACCCAACCGGAGCAGACCTTGAGCGATCCAGAGAACACCACCCCCTACCGGGCGGCGGAGATCGAACGAAAGTGGCAGCGGCGCTGGGCCGAGTCCGGCTGCGACCGCGCCGGCGACGACCCCGCCGATCCCCGCCCGCGCTACTACTGCCTGGCGATGTTCCCCTACCCCTCGGGCAGCCTGCACATGGGCCACGTGCGCAACTACTGCATCAGCGACGCCATCGCCCGCTACAAGCGGGCCCGCGGCTTCAACGTGCTCCACCCGATGGGGTGGGACGCCTTCGGCCTGCCGGCGGAGAATGCCGCCATCGCCCACGATGTGGCGCCCGCCGACTGGACCCGGGCCAACATCGACCAGATGCGCGCACAGCTTAGGCGGCTGGGGCTCTCCTTCGACTGGAGCCGGGAGATCGCCACCTGCCACCCCGACTACTACCGCCACGAGCAGTGGCTCTTCCTCCAACTGCTCGAACGCGGCCTGGCCTATCGGGCGGAGGCCGAGGTCAACTGGTGCGCCCCCTGCCACACCGTGCTGGCCAACGAGCAGGTGGTCGACGGCCGCTGCTGGCGCTGCGACACGCCGGTGACGCGCAAGAGCCTGAAGCAGTGGTTCCTCCGCATCACCGACTACGCCGGGGAGCTGCTCGAAGGGTTGGATCGGCTCGAAGGGTGGCCCGAGCGGGTGCGGGAGATGCAGCGCAACTGGATCGGCCGCTCGCACGGGACACGGATCCGCTTCGCCATCGCCGGCCGCGACGAGACGCTGGAGGTCTACACCACCCGCCCCGACACATTGATGGGGGTGACCTACATGGCGGTGGCCCCGGGCCACCCGCTGGCGGTGGAGGCGGCGCAACACGACCCGAGGCTGGCCGCCTTCCTCGATGAGTGCGCCGCCGTCCCAACCAGGGAGGCGGAGATCGCCCGGATGGAGAAGCGGGGGATGCCGCTGGGCATCGAAGCGATCCATCCGATCACCGGGGAGCACCTGCCGATCTGGGTGGCCAACTTCGTGCTGACGGGCTACGGCACCGGCGCGGTGATGAGCGTGCCGGCGCATGACACGCGCGATTTCGCCTTCGCCCGCGCCTACGGACTGCCGATCCGCCAGGTGATCGCCCCAGGCGACGGCAGCGTGTGGGATATCGAGAACGCCGCCTTCGTCGAGGAGGGGGTGCTGATCAACTCCGGCCCGTTCGACGGGCTGGAGAGCGCCGAGGCGAAGAGGGCGATCACCGAGGCGCTGCAGCGCGAAGGACGAGGCGAGGCGGAGGTCCACTACCGGCTGCGCGACTGGCTGGTCTCGCGCCAGCGCTACTGGGGGGCGCCGATCCCGGTGATCCACTGCGACCAGTGCGGCGTCGTCCCCGTCCCGGAGGAGGAGCTGCCGGTGGTACTGCCGACCGACCTCAAACCGACCGGCGGGGCCAGCCCGCTGACCGGATGCGCCGACTTCCTCCAGGTCGACTGTCCGCGTTGCGGCACCCCGGCGCAGCGGGAGACCGACACCTTCGACACCTTCGTCGAATCCTCGTGGTACCAGATGCGCTACGCCAGCCCGCGCCACGACGCGGCGATGGTCGAGGCGGAAGCCGCCGCCCGCTGGATGCCGGTCGACCAGTACATCGGCGGGATCGAACACGCCGTGCTCCACCTGCTCTACGCCCGCTTCTTCCACCGCCTGATGCGCGACTGCGGCCTGTTCGACGCCGACCGGGTGGGGGATGAGCCGTTCCGCAACCTGCTCACCCAGGGGATGGTGCTCAAGGACGGCGCCAAGATGAGCAAATCGAAGGGAAACACCGTCGATCCGCAGGCGATCGTCGATCGCTACGGCGCCGACACCGCCCGCATCTTCATCCTCTTCGCCGCCCCACCGGAGAAGGATCTGGAGTGGAACGACAGCGCGGTGGAGGGGGCCGAGCGCTTCCTCAGGCGGGTGTGGCGGCTGGTGCAGCAGTGCGCGCACGAGACGGTGGAGGAGGAAGCCGCGGGCGATCCCGCGGCGGTGCGGGCGCTGCGTCGCGCCATCCACACCACCATCGCCCGCGTCGACCACGCCTTCGACCACGGCTTCGGCTTCAACGTGGCCATCGCCGCCCTGATGGAGCTGACCAACGCGCTGACCGCCTTCACGGCCAGCGATGCCGCCTCGGCCGCCGCCCGCCGGGAGGGGTGCGGCGTGCTGGTGCGGCTGCTCCACCCCTTCGCCCCCCATCTGGCCTGCGAATGCGCCGAGCTGCTGGGGCTGGGCTCGATCGGCAAGGGCGACTGGCCCGAAGCCGATCCCGCGGTCATGGAGGCCGACCATGTCACCCTGGTGGTGCAGATCGGCGGCAAACGGCGGGGGGAGATCCGCGTGGCCAGGGGGTGCGGCGAGGAGGAGGCGCTCGCCGCCGTGCGCGCCGACGTACGGCTGGCCCGTTGGCTTCAGGGCATGGAGCTGGTCAAGGTGATCCTGGTCCCCGACCGGCTGCTCAACCTGGTGGTGCGCCCGGCGTGATCCGCCGCTGGTTGCTGCCGGCGCTGCTGCTCGCCGGCTGCGGCTACCACCTCACCGGCAGCGGCGGCGCCATCCCCACCGCGGCGCGGACCATCGTCGTCCTGGGCGACACCCCCACCGGCCAGAAGGAGGCGGCCCTGCTGCGGGCACGCCTCACCGCCGGCGCCGACCGCCGCTTCGTCGCCGCCGCCGACGGCCCCCACGCCACGCTGCTGATCCGCGGCCTGGAGGAGACGTGGCGCGCCACCGACTTCGACAGCAGCGGCATCGCCAACCGCTACCGTATGGAACTTCGCGGCGCGCTCCGGCTGAGGGACCTCGACGGCAAGACGGCGTGGCGCAGCGGGCCGATCGGCGTCGCCGAGGAGCTCTTCGCCAGCGGCGGACCGACGGCGACCGAGACCGAACGGGCGGAGGTGCGCAGACGGCTGCGCGCCCGCTGGGCGGACGAGGCGGCCAACCGCCTCCGCTCGGGCTTCTGAGGATGCGAATCGCACCGGAACAGCTCTTCCGCGATCCGCCGCCGGCCTGCTACCTCTACGGCAGCGACGCGGACGCCGTCACCACCGCCGCCGAACGGCTCATGAAGCTGGGGGACCCGGCGCTGCCCCGGATCCGTGCCGACTGCGACGAGCTCCACCGCATCCATGAGGAGTGGCACAACCCGGCGCTCTTCGGCCCCTCCGGCTGTATCGGGCTGGTGCGCAACGCCGAGGCGGCCACCCCGGCACAGACCGCCCGGCTGATCGCACTCGTCCGCGAAGTCCCCGCTGGCAGCCGGCTGATCATCCGCGCAACCGGCACAGTGTGGAAGCGGGCGGCACACAAGAAGCTACTGGCACTGAAGGAGCTGGCCTGCTGCGAATGCGCCCCCCCCACTCCGGCGCAGTTCCGCCGCCGACTGGAAGAGGAGGCGGAGCGCATAGGCCTGCGGCTCGAGGATGGGGTGGTCGAGGCGGCGGCCGAGCGGCTGGGCGGCATGGAGCAGGCGGCGGGCGCCTGGCTGCAACGGCTGGCCTGGTACGACGGCGGCGCCGGCGCTCCGATCCCGTGGTCGGTGGCCGGGGCGCTGCTGGGGGAGCAGGCGCCGGCCGAGCTGGAGCAGTGGTGCCACGCCGTGGCCGACAAATCGCCCGACGCACTGGTGCTGCTGCGCCGGCTGGTCGTCGATCAGCGCATCGCCCCGATTCAGATGATCGTCTGGCTCGCCACCCGCATGCAGCAGATCCTCCTCTACCGCTGGCATCAGCATCGGGGAGGCGGCAACCCGACCGCGGACCTCTTCGGAGCGGCGCGGCATCAGGTGCCGCGCGAGGCGCGCCGCTGGTCGGCGGCGGAGCTCTCCACCCTGCTCCCCCGCATCCGGCAGGCCGAGGAGCAGCTCAAGGGAGCGCGCCACCTCACCGAGCGCATCATCCTCGAACGGCTGGTGCTGGAGCTGATCGCCCCCGACCGGCAGTCGCCGCCCGGATGAGGCCACTGCCGCCGGCTTTCACAGCGGTCGAAGAGCGCGGCGGCGACGGTGGAAGGTGCAGATCCGCGTCACCCCATGGCGCGCCAGCAGGGCGCGGCAGCCATCCATGGCGAAACCGACATCGCCCGGGGCGTGGGCGTCGGAGCCGTAGCTGAAAGGAATCCCCCGGGCCGCGGCAGCCGCGACGATCCGCGGCGAGGGGTAGATGGCGCCGCACGGCTTGCGCAGCCCGGCGCTGCTGATCTCCAGCGCCACCCCGGCGCGGGCCACCGCATCGAGCATCGCCTCCTCGGCGCGGGCCACCGCCGCATCCTCCTCCGGGGCGGGGCGGTGGCCGAACTTCTTGGCCAGATCGGGGTGGCCGATGATGTCGAACAGCCCCGACGCCGCCGAGGCGGCCACCGCATCGAAATAGCTGCAGAAGGTGGCCCCCACCCCGACCGAATCCCAGCGGTCGCGCCGATCCGGATCGTCGAAGGCCCAGTCGCCCAAGTAGTGGACCGAACCGATCAGGTAGTCCCACGGGTGGCGCCCGGCCAGCTCGGCCACGAACGGTTCGCAACCGGGGCGCCAGTCGACCTCCAGCCCGAGGCGGATGGTCAGGCGGCCGGCGAAGCGGTCGCGCGCGGCCAACACCTCGGCGACGTACTCCTCCAACTGCTCCATGCGCATGCGCCAGTCGTCGTCGAACGGCGGCGGCATCGGGCTATGGTCGGAGATCCCGATCTCGCGCAGACCGGCGTCGATCGCCGCCCGAGCGTAGTCGGCCACCCGCCCCTCGGCATGGTTGCAGCGCGGGGTGTGCATGTGGTAGTCGGGCAGCGGCTCAGAGTTCGGCATAGGCGTAGATCCCCCTCGGGTCGGGCGACAGCGCTGCGCGCCACGGCCCGTTCCACAGCAGACGCAACAACCACTCCACCTCCCGCGGCGGGGTGGGCAGCGCCGCCGCCACCCGGCCGAGGAGCCGCCCGGCGAGCCGTTGCCACATCTCCTCCTCGGGATGGAGGGTGCGGACGCGGTAGTGGTCTCCGTGCGCCCCGACGCGGCGGGCGGCGGCGGCGATCGCCTGCCCGAGACCGCCCAAATGGTCGACCAGATGGAGCCGCAGCGCATCCACGCCGCTCCACACCCGCCCCTGGGCCAGCCGCTCCACTTGCGCCCGCGGCAGATGGCGCCCTTCGGCCACCCGCTGCAGGAAAAGATCGTAGATATGGGCCACCCCCGCCTCGAGCAGCGCCCGCTGACCGGCGTCGAGCGGCCGGTCGCCGCGGATCGGGAGCAGCGCCGTGGTCTGCACCCCGTCGAGATGGATCCCCGCCTGCTCCAGCGCCGGCGAGAGATCGGGGATGAGGGCGAAGACCCCGATCGAGCCGGTCAACGTCGCCGGCCGCGCCCAGATCTCGTCGGCGGCGCTGGCGATCCAGTAGCCGCCGGAGGCTGCCACCCCGCCCATCGACACCACCAGCGGCTTGCCCCGCCGTTTCAGCCGCAGCAGCGCGCGATGGATCGTCTCGGCGGCGGTGGCGCTCCCCCCCGGCGAGTCGATGCGCAACACCACCGCGGCGATGGAGTCGTCCCGCGCCGCCCGCTCGATCAGATCGGTCAGCGTGCGTGCGCCGATCGCGCTTACCGGCTGCTTGCCGGGGACGATCTCGCCGCTGGCCCGGATCAGCGCAACCGTCGGCCCGTCGCCCCCCGCATCCCTGTCGGTGGCGGCCAGGTACTCGGCCGATTCCACCCACGGCAGCGGCGCATCCCGATGGAGCAGGCGCTGGAGCAGCCGCCGCGCATCCCTGCGGTCGCCAAGCAGGTCGACCAGCCTCTCGCGGCGCGCAAGGGCGGCCAGATCGCCGTGCGACAATACCGCCAGCTTCCTAGGATGGTCGAGCAGATGCTGCATCCGCTGCGCGTCGATGCCGCGCCGCGCGGCGATCCGCCGCTTGATCTGCCGCCACCACTCCTCCAGCCAGGCACGAGCCGCCTCCCGCGCCGCATCGGACATCCCCTCCCGCGTCACCGGCTCGGCGAAGGATTTGTAGCGACCTGCCCGCACCACCGTCGCACGCAGCGACAGGCGATCGAGCGCAGACTTGAAGTAGTGGCGCAATACCGCCGGGCCGGCCAGCGCCACCACCCCGGTGGGATGGAGCACGATGCGGTCGGCGGAGGTCGCCAGCAGATATTGGGCGGTAGAGAAGGAGGCGCCGTAGGCCACCACCGGCTTGCCACTGCTGCGAAAGCGGTCGATCGCCTCGGCCACCGCATCGATCCGGGCCAGCGGCACCGGCTCCATCGTCTCGACGTCGAGCCAGACCGCACGGATGCGTGGATCGGCGGCGGCGCGATCGAGTGCCCGGACGATGTCAGGAATCGCGGTCTGGCCGGCGACCGGCAGATCCGACGGGAACAAAACGGGCGCCGGAGGCGCCGCCTGCTCGCGCAGCTCGCCGTGGATGCGCAGATCGAGCACCACGGCCTCCGGCAGGGGGTGGAACCGACGATAGAGCAGAGCGGCGCCGCCAACCAGCAGCGCCACGAGCAGCAGCAGGGCGACCAGCCGCTGCAACACACCGGCCAGGCGCCAAAGCCCGCGCAGCAGGGCCGAAATCACGCGGACACCCCCCATCCGCAGGCCATCCCCCGGGGACATCCCCCCCGGAAGGGGCGATCAGTCGTGACGGTGTCCGGCCGCCCTGCGCACCTTCCGCCGATGCTCCCGCGCCTCCCTGCGCATCGCGCGGCGATGTTCCCGCACCTCCCTGCGCACCTTCCGCCGGTGCTCCCGCGCCTCCCTGCGCACCGCGCGCCGGTGCTCCCGCGCCTCCCTGCGCACCTTCCGCCGATGCTCCCGCAGCTCATGCTTGTGGTGGTGCGCCTCGACCGCCGCGGAAGAGTCTGCACCGCCCTCCTCCTCCGCGCGCAACGATCCCGCGGCATAGAACAGCAGACCGCAGCAGAGCACGGCGGCGATCCACCCCGCGGCAGCCCGCTTCGACACCCAAGCCACCCTCACAGCCCCAGCGAGCGCATCTGCTCGTCGGCCCAGCGGATCGCCTGCAGATACTGCTGCATCAGCAGGTGGGCGTTGAGATCGGGAATCACCAGACAAGCCGCCTCCGCCTGCTGCCAGTCGTTGTGTTCGATGAAGCGGACGATGGTCAGCAGCTTGCCCATCTCCGAATCGGGCACCAGCAGGCCGTCCCGCACGCTCTGCGGCAGGGCGATATCCTCCAGCGCCTCCTTCATCGGCCGGTCGAGCAGGGCGTCGAGCACCGAGAACATACCGAGGATGAAGTAGTCGGCCTGGTTGCGGTAGCCGAGCAGCGCGGCGGTCAGCTCGAGCATCTTGCCCCGCACCAGCGAGATCTTGATCAGCTCCGGCGGCTTGTTCTCCCCCAGCGAGGCGAGCGACAACAAGGAAAGCCAGCGCCGGATGTTGGAGAGCCCGAGCAGCGAGAGCGCCTGCTTGATCGAGGTGATCTCCCGCTTCAGCCCGAAGGCGGCGGAGTTGATGTACTTCAACAGGCGGTAGGAGAGGGCGACATCCTGCTTGACCACATCCTCCACCTCGTCGATC
Source organism: Zetaproteobacteria bacterium (assembly GCA_003696765.1). NCBI lineage: Bacteria > Pseudomonadati > Pseudomonadota > Candidatius Mariprofundia > Zetaproteobacteria bacterium. The sequence goes on from RFFX01000083.1 coordinate 12,177, forward strand.
GCCTCCGCCGAGATCACCTGCTGCAGCGCGCGCAGCACCGCCATCTTGTTGTCGGAGAGCTGTTTGCCGTGGACCAGGTCGGGCTGGGAGAAGAAGTCCCCCTGGAAGTAGTCGATGTGCAGCGGCTTGCACACCTCCATCGCCTCGTAGTCGTCCACGCCGCTGACCAGGATCTTGACGTGGAATCGGCTGAGCTGCCGCACCTCGTCGGCGATGCAGTGGGCCACCGCCGGGTAGTGGATGCGCACCACGTCGGCCAGCTCGATCGCCTTCTCCAGCTGGGGAGAGTAGACGAAGTCGTCGACGATGATGGAATACCCCTGCTCGCGCAGCGACTTGAGGCCGTCGAGCAGCTCGCCGGTGATCGGAGTGTTCTGCATCAGGGTGAAGGAGACCCGCCCCGGCGGCAGCGCATCGGCGATGTTGTCGAGCATGAAGCCGCTGGCCGCATTCATGTGCACCTTGTGGCCGCCGGTCAGCTCGTCGAGACCGATGTCCATCAGGGCGTGGACCAGCACCTGCGCCGCCTCGGAGGCGTCGCTCGCCTTCTGCTTCTCTCCGGGCAGGCGGGCGAGAAGCTCGTAGGCCACCACCTTGAAGTTGCGATCGAAGATGGGCTGACGCCCGACGTAGATATCCTGCACGACACCGCTCCCGTTGGAATCCTCAGCCGCACCGCCCGGCCGCCCCCCGCCACCGCCGGGCGGGCTTGCCTTCCCCGATGCGCCGTCGCATGCTGCGCGACCATGAACACAATGCAACCGCCCGCCGCGGTGGACCGGTCGGAGATCGACAAGTTCGACGCCCTCGCCGCCGAGTGGTGGGATCCCGAGGGGCGGTTCCGGCCGTTACACCGCATCCAGCCGATCCGACTGGGCTACATCCGGCGCACCGCCGCGCCTCTGGCCGGACGGCGGCTGCTCGACGTCGGCTGCGGCGGCGGTCTGCTGGCCGAAGCGCTGGCCGCCGAAGGGGCCGAGGTCACCGGAATCGACCGATCGGAGCGGGCGATCGCCATCGCCCGCAGCCACGCCGCGCAGCAGGGCATCGCGGTCGACTACGCCGTCTCCGACGCCGAAACCTGGGCCGAAACGCACCAGCATGCCTACGATCTGATCACCTGCCTCGAGGTGCTGGAACACCTGCCCGACGTGCCGGGCACCCTTGCCGCCTGCAGCGCCATGCTGCAGCCCGGGGGGCTCCTCTTCTTCGCCACCATCAACCGTACGCCGACCGCTTGGCTCAAGGCGATCCTCGGCGCGGAGTATCTGCTCGGCTGGCTGCCGAGGGGAACCCACGACTACCGCCGCTTCATCCGCCCCTCCGAGCTGCAGCGGGCGTTGCGCGGCGCGGGGCTGACGCTGCGCGAACTGCGCGGCCTCTGCTTCGATCCGCTGGCCAACCGCTTCTACGAAGGCGAGGATCTCTCGGTCAACTACATGGGGTTCGCGGTCCAACGCGCCTGACCGCCGGCTCCGCCCGTGCAACGCCCCCTCCCGCTGCTGCTGCTCCTGCTGCTGCTGATACCGCAGGCAGCCCGGCCGGCGGCGGTCGATCTCGACGCCCGCCGGGTGACCCGCAGCAGCGACGGCACCATCACCGCCGAGGGGGGCGCCCTGCTGCGGCGGGCCGGCGCCCGCCTCTCCGCCGCCACCATCCGCTACCACCCCGACCGGCGCACGGTCGACCTCTACGGCGCGGTCCGGCTGCGTGATGCCGGCTACGACCTCTACGCCCGCGAGGCCCACTACGCGCTGGAGCAACACCGGGGGACGTTGCGCGACGCACGCATCGCGATGGCCGACGCGGGAGCGGCGCGGGCGCGGAGGGCCGAGCAGCGCGCCCCGGGCAGGTTCCTGCTTCACGATGCCTCCTTCACCACCTGCCGCGCCGGCACGCCGGGCGGCTGGCGACTCGATGCGCAACAGGCCGAACTCGACCGCGAGGCCGGGCTGGTCACCCTCCACCACGCCACCTTCACCCTCGCCGGCACCCCCCTCTTCTACACCCCCTACTGGCAATACCCGCTGCGCCGCCGCTCCGGCCTGCTCACCCCGAGGGTCGGCTTCGGCAAACGGCGCGGCAACGAACTCGCCCTGCCGCTCTACTGGGCGGCCGCTCCGAACTGGGATGCCACCCTCACCCCCCACTGGATGGAGGCGCGCGGCACCGCCGGCGCGATCGAGCTGCGCCACGCAGACACGTTGGGGCGGGAGCGGCTGCAGATCGAGGGGCTGCGCGACCGGCAGCTCGGCCGCAAGGTGCGAAAGGCGGGCGGCGGCGCGATCCACTGGCGGCTCGCGCCCGGACTCGGCTTCGATGCCCATGGCCGCTTCGTCGGCGACCGCGCCTACCTGGCCGACTTCAGCCCCGACGGCATCAGTGGAGCCACCCGCTACCTGACCAGCAGCGCCCGCCTGGGATGGCACGGAGATGAGGGACAGGCCTGGATCAGCGCCACCCGCAACCAGAATCTCGCCACAGCCAGCGACGCCGCCACGCTGCAGATCCTGCCGCGGCTGGAGAGCCACCACCGCATCCCCTTGCGGCTGCACGGGCTGCTCCTCGGCCTCGACCAGCAGACCACCAACTTCAGCCGCGCCCAGGGCAGCGCCGGCGTGCGGCTGGTGGCGGCGCCGTGGCTGGAGCTGCCCTGGCGGCTGGACGACACCGGCAGCCTGACGCTGCGGCTGCGGCTGGGCGGAGAACACGCCGACTACTGGCTGCGCAACGGCCTGCTGCCGGCACGCCAGCACCGCAACAGCTACAACGCCGCCCTCACCCTCGCCGCCGACCTCGAACGCATCTCGGACGACGGCCTATGGCGCCACCGCATCACCCCGATCCTCCGCTACGACCGGGTGGTCGCACCCGACCAGTCGCGGCTGGCGCGCTTCGACTCCGCCTACACCCGGCTCAACATGAGCAACCTGCTCGCCGCCAACCGCTTCATCGGCCACGACCGAGTCGAGCGGGCCCACCGCATCTCGCTGCTGCTCGGCCAGATGCTGCAGCACAAGCCGAGGCGCAGCGCCACCGCCCGCACCCTCTTCCGCGCCGCCTTCGGCCTCTCCTACGACCTCTTGCGCGCCAGTGTCGATCCGGCGCTCAAGCCGCCCCCGCAGCGGCCGTGGTCCAACCTGATCGGCAACCTGGCCTGGCATCCCTGGCCGGGAGTGGGCCTGACCGCCGCAGGGCAGTTCGATCCGGCCGACCACTACTGGGCCTATGCGACCGTCACCGCCTCCTGGAAGGACGAGCGCGGCGACCGGTGGCAGGGGAGCTACCGCCAGGCCGACCGGCGCTACGCCGCCGCCGCGGAGAGCCTGGAGAGCAGCCTGCGGCTGGCGCCGGCCCCCCGCTGGCGGACGGAGCTGCGCTGGCACTACGACCTGAAGCGCAAACGGACCCGCTTCGCCAACCTCGCCCTCGCCTACCACCACCCCTGCTGGCGGCTGACCGTCGAGGGCTACCGCAACACGCTGCTCGCCGCGACCAGCGCCCGCTCCGACACCGGCCTGCGGCTGGCCTTCACCATCGAGGGTATCGGCGGCTGATCGCCCATGTGGCGCCGACCACCCCTCGATCTCGCCCGGCTGCCGACCGAACCCGGCGTCTACCGCATGTGCGACGACACAGGCGGTGTGCTCTATGTCGGCAAGGCGCGCAACCTGCGCCGGCGGGTCTCCAGCTACTTCCAGCGCATGCCGGAGTCCCCCCGCACCGTGGCCATGGTACGGCAGATCGCGGCGATCGAGTTCACCGTCACCGCCTCGGAGGCGGAGGCGCTGCTGCTCGAACACAGCCTGATCCAGCAGCTCAAGCCGCGCTACAACGTGCTGCTCAAGGACGCCAAGAGCTACCCGTGGATCGTGCTCACCGCCGAGGCCTTCCCCCGCCTGCTGCTCCACCGCGGCCGCCGGATCGAGGGGGAGTATTTCGGCCCCTTCCCCGATGTGCGCGCCGTGCGCGCCACGATCAAGCTGATGCAGCAGCTCTTCCGCCTGCGCGACTGCACCGCCGCCGCCTTCCGCAACCGCAGCCGCCCCTGCATGCAGCACCAGATCGGCCGCTGCACCGCCCCCTGTGTCGGGCTGGTCGACGCCACCGACTACCGCGCGCAGGTGGCCGAGGCGCGCCGCTTCCTGCGCGGCGCGGCCGACGAGCTGATCGCCGGCTGGCAGCAGGAGATGGAGCGGGCGGCGGCGGCGCTGGAGTTCGAGCGGGCGGCCGAATTGCGCGACCGCATCCGCATGTTGCGCAGCGTGGTGGAGGGTGCGCGGCGGGACGACCTCCCGGCCGATGCCGACGCCATCGCCATCGTCCGCCACGACGGCGGCGCGGCACTGGCCGTCGGCGTGCGGCGCAGCGGGCGCGACCTCGGCGTGCAGCTGCTGCGGGTGCGCCAGGGGGGTGAGGCCGAGCCGCTGGAGCTGCTCCACGCCCTGCTGCTGCAGCGCTACCGCAGTGAGCCGCCCCCTCCGCTGGTGCTGATCGACGGCGACGAGACGCTGCTCGACCCGCTGGGGGAGCTGCTCGCCCTGCTCGCCCCGCAACGAAAGAGGACGCTGCGCATCCCCAGGCAGGGGCCGCTGCGCGCCTGGCTGGAGCAGGTGACCCACTCGGCGAGACAGATGGTCGCCGCCGCCGGCGGCGGCGATGCGCAGGCCGCATTCGAGGCCGCAGCCGAGCTGCTCGGGCTGCCCGAGCCGCCGGGGCTGATCGCCGCGGTGGACAACGCCCACATGGGCGGCAGCCAGATGGTCTCGGCGATCGTCTGCGCCGACCGGCACGGCCTGCGCAAGGAGCTCTACCGCCACTACCGGCTCGACGGCGTGCCGGCCGGCGACGACCCGGCGGCGATGGCCGCCGTGCTGACGCGCTACGCCCGAGCGCTCGACAAGGAGGCGCTGCCCCGCCCCGACCTGCTGCTGATCGACGGCGGCCGTGCCCAACTGGCCGCGGCCGGAGAGGCTCTCCACCGGGCGGGCATGGACTCCATCCGGCTGCTGGCGGTGAGCAAGGGGACAAGCCGCAAGGTGGGCGAGGAGCGGCTGTGGCGCGGCTGGCTGGAGGAGGCGCCGCCGCTCAAGCCGGGGCGGCACCATCCGGGGCTGCTGCTCATCGCCCGGGTGCGCGACGAGGCGCACCGCTTCGCCGGCCGTTACCTGCGCAAACGACGCAAGCAGGGGATGTTCGCCTCCCCCCTCGACGCCGTCCCCGGCGTCGGCAAGGTGCTGCGCGCGCGGCTGCTGGCCCACTTCGGCGGCATCGACGGCATCAAACGGGCCTCGCGCCGGCAGCTGATGGAGGTGAAGGGGGTCTCGGAGCGGCTGGCCGAGGCGATCTTCATGGCCCTGCGCTGATCCGCGCGGCTGGAAGAGCCATTGAACGAAAAAGTGATGAATCTACATGATCGCGAACTCAGTCATGCAAAATCCGCCGGCTTGTAGATGCTGTCGCAAAGCTTATCTTTGGTGCCTGCATGGTGATGGTGATATGCAATAAAATTGCACAGGTGCCCGCTGACGAGGCTCCAAAGCACCCAAAACTGAATCACCCGCTGCACCACCCGACAAAGGAGAGTCGATGCTCACGAAAAAAAACCGCAATGCATTTTGCAACAGAGTGGGAGGCAGCCTGGAACAGCCATGATATCGATCAAATCATCCGTCATTATGCAGATGACATCGTTCTTGTCTCCCCGATTGCCGACAAACTGCTTGGTACACCGGAGGTCGCCGGAGTCCAATCGGTAAGGGCATACTTCATGAAGGGGCTCGAGGCATACCCAAACCTGGAATTCAAGGTCATTGACGTGCTGCATGGCGTCAACACGTATCGTGATCAACTACATCAACCAGAACGGCATCAAGGCAAGTGAGTTCATGCAGCTCGACACAGAAAAGAAAATCTCTCGCATGTATGCCCACTACGGCGAATGACAGGAGGAAAGGAAATCTCCGAAAGTGATTTGATCCTGACATCTCAGCAAATTGAACGCATGCAGGGTGAACCGAGGGTACATTTCTTGAATCCCAATGCACAGAGGATCAGGAAAGCGATTGGTGATGAGGTGGGCTTGACCCGGATTGGCGTACACCTCGTCTATATTGAGCCGGGCAGAGACAGTACGGAACACCACAAGCACTACAATGAGGAGGAGTGCATCTATGGCCTGTCGGGCAGGGGAACGCTCAGAATTGGGGAGGAAGAGTTTTCTTTTGGTGAAGGTGATTTTGTTGGCTTTCCTGCCGGTTCGGCGGCACACAGCCTGAAAAACAGCGGTGACACAACGCTCGTCATCCTGGTCATGGGACAGCGACTGGCGCAAGATACCGCCGACTATCCGGACAAGGGCAAGCGACTGTATCGCAACTATGGGACATGGGACCTTGTTGATTTATCGAGCGTAACCGATCCAAGGGGAGGCATATAGACTGCAACCTCTTGCGAATCCGGCATGCCTCGAACCGGACGGGAGCAGCCGCTAGCGTTCCCGCCCATGCGCCCTGCCCCCTCCTCCCCGACCAAAGAGCTCCTGCTGCGGCTGGGCTCGATGCCGCTGGCCATCGTCCTGCTCACCGTACTGGCGCTCGCCTCGGCCATCGGCACCGTGCTGCTGCAGAATCAGGGGCAGGTCGACTACCTCCAGCAGTTCGGCCCACTCTGGTACTGGGTGCTGCGCGCGCTCGGCCTCTTCGACATGTACCACTCCTGGTGGTTCCTCACCCTGCTCGGCCTGCTCATGATCTCGCTCGCCGCCTGCCTGTGGCGCAACGTCCCGCGTATGCTGGGGGAGATGCGGGCGCGCAAGGTGTCGATCGCCGAGCGGGTGTGGAAACGACTGGAGCAGCAACGGCGGTGGCGGCTTGCCGGCGTCGACGCGGCCGCAGCGGCGGCGCGGGTGCGGGCGCGGGCACCGGAGTGGGGCTGGGTCGAGGAGCGGCGTGGCGACCACGTCTGGCTGCGCGGCGACCGCGGCCGCTACCACAAGTGGGGCTACATCCTGGTGCACGGCGCCATCCTGATCATCCTGATCGGCGGCTGGGTGAGCGTGCAGTTCGGCTTCCGCGGCAACATGAGCGTGCCGGAGGGGGGGGAGGAGAACGAGATCGCCTTCGCCCGGGGGACCGGCGTCGGCCACCTGACCATGCCCTTTTCTGTACGCTGCAACCGGTTCCTCATCGACTTCTTCCCCAACGGAATGCCCCGGGAGTTCCGCAGCAACCTCACCATCATCGACGGCGGCAAGCCGGTGCTCACGAAAGACATCATCGTCAACGAACCGCTCTACTACAAGGGGGTGCGCATCTACCAGGCGAGCTTCGGCGACGGCGGATCGGAGATCAAGCTGCGGCTGTTCAGGCTCGACGGCAGCGGCGACAGCCGGCTGGTCGACACGCGCATCTACCAGACCTGGCAGGACCCCTACAGCGGCATCTCACTGGAGATGCAGGACTTCAAGCCGTTCAACGTGGAGAACATGGCCGACCCCGGCCAACCGAAGAAGTTCCGGGATCTGGGACCTGCGGTGATCTTCGTCCTGCGCGGCAAGGGGATCAAGCCGGTCAAGGTCAAGAGCTTCATGAACCCCTTCGTCCTCGACGGGGAGAACCGCGGCTCCTTCATGATGGTGTCGTTCAGCGGCGACGACAAGGACTACCAACCGGTGGCGCTGGGCCTCGATCTGAGCAATCCCAAGGAGTGGGCGCTGTTCAACGCCTACTTCCGCCATCTGGCGCAGCGCACCGCCCGCGGGGGGGAATCGGGCAAGGAGGCCAACATCCGAGCCTTCCGCCAGGCGGTGGTCGAGGTCTTCGGCGACGAACGGCCGGACGACCTGCCACAGATGGGGATGCGGATGCTCCAGGCGATGCAGGTGCTCACCCAGATCCCCTGGCCCTTCCTGCCGGCGTTGGCCGACTACCATCAGCGCTACTACACCGGTCTGCAACTGACCCGTGATCCGGGCATGAACGTGGTCTGGACCGGTTGTGCGATCCTGGTGTTCGGGCTGGGGATCATGTTCTATGCATCCCACCGCAAGATCTGGCTGCGCATCGACGGGGAGAAGGGGGGCGTCATCCTCCGGATGGGAGGGATGACCAACCGCAATCCACTGATCTTCGCCGAGGAGTTTCATCAACTCTTCAGCCGCCTGCAACAGGATCCCGCCGACACCACGACAGAGGGGAATGCGTGATGAACGAATCGGGAATGACTCTGACACAACCGTCGCTGATCATCTACCGCGGGAAGGTCGCCGTCCTGCGCTGCTGGGCCTACCTCGGTCTGATCGGCGGCATGGCCGCGCTGGCTCTGTTCGGCGGGGGGTACCGCGAGGACGCCTTCCTCTTCCAGGCACTCGGATGGAGCGGCGCGGCGTGGGGCGGCGCCGGCCTGCTGGCCGGGATCGGCACGGGTGCGCTGCTGGCGCGGGGGGGCGATGCGGCCGCCGGAATCTGCTGGGAGCGCAAGCTGGTGCCGTGGCTCGACGGCGCACTGCTGATGATCCTGTTGATGGGGCTCTGGAGCCTGCTGGAGCCGCCGGCGGGGGAGATCTCCTACGAGGATCAATCCAACCTGGTCTCCGGCCGCATCATCATGGCGATGAACGTGCTCTTCCTCTTCGCCGCCGTCTGCTACATCGCCCAGCTCTTCGCGCCGACCTCCTTCATCGGTCGGATGGGGTCGTTCGCCGCCTGGTGCGCAGTCTACGCCGGCGGTTCGGCGCTGCTGCTGCGCTGGTACGAGTCCTACCAGCTGCTCGGCGGCGACATCGGCCACGCACCGGTCTCCAACCTCTATGAGGTCTTCATCCTGCTCTGCTGCATCACCGGCACCATCTACCTCGCCTTCGAGCGCCGTTACCGCACCACCGGCCTGGGGGCCTTCGTCATGCTGCTGATCGCCTGCGCCGTCTTCTTCACCGTCTGGCTCGGCTCCATCGGGCAGGCGGACATCAAGCCGCTGGTACCGGCGCTGCAGTCCTACTGGATGAAGATCCACGTCCCGCTCAACTTCATCGGCTACGGCTCCTTCGCCGTCGCCTGCGCGGCGGGAATGGCCTGGCTGCTGCGGGCCAAGCTGGAGGCGAAGGGCAGGAAGGAGCTGCTCGCCCTCTTCCCCACCCTCGACCAGCTCGACCTGCTCGCCTACCGGGCGATCGCCATCGGCTTCCCCGCCTTCACGCTGGCCACCATCCTCGGCGCCGCCTGGGCGGCCGAGGCGTGGGGCGGCTACTGGTCGTGGGACCCCAAGGAGACCTGGGCGCTGATCGTCTGGCTGGTCTACGGCGCATGGCTCCACGTGCGGGTCTCGCACGGCTGGAGCGGCCGGGTGCTGGCCTGGTGGTCGGTGATCGCCTTCCTGGTGACCCTCTTCTGCTTCATTGGCGTCAACATGTATCTCTCCGGGCTCCACTCCTACGGCCGTCTGACCTGACGCGCCATCTTGGCCCCCGGCCGGCTCGATGCGGCCGGCCGCCGGGCGAGGCTCAAGCCCGCCGCAGATAGACCGTGCGCGAGGGGAAGGCGAAGTCGATCCCCAGCGATGCCAGCAGACGCATGATCCGCAGATTCACCTCCTGACGCACCTGCAGATACTCCTCCAACACCTTGGAGGCGCTGAAGTAGTAGAGGAAGATGGAGAGGGCGGAGTCGTCGAAGTCGTCGAACTTGACCAGCCAGTACTCCTGATCGACGCCGGGATGCTCCCGCAGGATGCGCTCGATCCCGGCGATCGCCTGCTCCATCTGTTCCGGCGTGGTGTCGTAGGTCACCCCGATGCGCATCTTGATCCGCCGCTTGGAGCGGGCGTCGATGTTGTCGATCACCATGTTGGCCAGCCGCGAGTTGGGCACGTTGACCAGCGTCTTGCCGAAGGTGCGGATGCGGGTGGAGCGGAAGCCGACCTCCTCCACCACCCCCTCGAAATCGCTGGTCTTGATGCAGTCGCCGACGGTGAAGGGGCGATCGATCAGGATCATGATCGAGCCGAAGACGTTGGCCAGCGTATCCCTGGCCGCCATCGCCACCGCGATGCCGCCGATGCCGAGCGAGGCGATCAGACCGGAAACCGAGTAGCCCAGATTCTGCGCCACCATTAGCACGCCGGTGATGATCACCAGCAGCCGCAGCGTCTTGGCGATGAAAGGGATCAACTGATCGTCGAGCGGAGAGTCGGTGGCCGCCGCCCGCGCCGAAGCGTAGCCGGCCATACCGCCGATCAGCCGCCAGAGGAACCAGCCGCCGATCACCACGGTCAGCGCCCGACCGAGCTGCATCACAGGCTCGAACAGCGGAAAACGGTCGGGATCCACGGCCAGCAGATGGAGCGAGACCATCACCCCCACCACCAGCACCAGCCAGCCGGCCGGCTTCTCCGCCGCCTCCAGCAGCATGTTGTCGATCGGGGTCTCCGTACGGTCGGCGACCCGTTGCGCCAGCCGGTGGAAGAGCACGACCAGGTAGCGCTGCGCCACCACGGTGGCGAAGAGCGCGAGCGCCGCGGCCAGCCAGTGGCCGAGTGGAATCGAGAGCAGGGTGGTGTGCAGCCATGTGCCATCCATGATGGAACCGCAAAAAGTCCGTCCGTGGACTTTTTGCTTGACGGAGATCGAAGAGCGCGCTCTTCGATCCCCTTACAAATCCGTCGGGGACGTCTTCCTCCCTGAAGCCGCCCGGTCGAGCATCGTCGCCGCCAGTGTAGAGGAGGAGGCGCCCCCGCTCAACAGAGGCGCTTGCCAACAGGCGGATCGGCCGCTAGAAATCGCGCCCCCTCGAGCACCCGGCCACGTCAGCCGGCCGGGCCTCCCCGATGATCCGAACCAGCAAGGAAACAAGCACATGAAACCCGGCATCCATCCCGAGTACAAGGAGTCGACCGTCACCTGTTCGTGCGGCAATGTCTTCAAGACCCGCTCGACCAAGGGGGACATGCATGTCGAGATCTGCTCCAACTGCCACCCCTTCTACACCGGCAAGCAGAAGATCGTCGACACCGAAGGGCGGGTGGAGCGCTTCTACAAGCGCTACGGCAGGCGGCCGGCGCAGTAGTCGGGGTGCGCAAGACGACAGGGACGAAAGGAGAGGAGTCGATGTACGCAGTGATCCGCACCGGCGGCAAACAGTACCGTGTCCGGGTGGGCGACCGTCTGCGCGTGGAGCGGCTCGACGGCGACACGGGCGACGAGATCACCTTCGACGACGTCCTCTGCATCGGCGAGGGCACCGATCTGCGTGCCGGTGATGCGGCGGGCGGCGCGTCGGTCACCGCGACCATCACCGGGCAGGGACGCGGCAGGAAGGTGGTGGTCTTCAAGCGGCGTCGGCGCAAGAACCACCGCCGGACCCGGGGGCACCGCCAGCACTATACGGAGGTCGCCGTCACCGCCATCAACGGTCAGGAGGGATAGGCCATGGCACACAAGAAGGCCGGAGGATCATCCCGCAACGGACGCGACTCCGAGTCCAAGCGGCTCGGCGTGAAGCGGTACGGCGGCCAGCAGGTGCGTGCGGGCAACATCATCGTCCGCCAACGCGGCACCAAGATCCGCCCGGGCGAGAACGTCGGCTGCGGCCGGGACTACACCCTCTACGCCCGCATCGACGGCAGGGTGGAGTTCTTCAAGAAGGCCGGGCGGACCACCGTCCGCGTGGTGGCCTGAACGCAGGCACCCCCTACTTCCGACTCTGACGACGATGGCGATGGGGGCGCCGGGCGGCGCCCCCATCGTTTTTTGGCTTCACGGGCGTCGAAGGGCGCGCGCCTATGCTACCCCCGCTCCAGCAACACCACCGCCATCGCGGCGATCCCCTCCTCCCGACCGCAGAAGCCGAGCCGTTCGCTGGTCGTCGCCTTGATATTGATCCGCTCCGCCTCCACCCCCATCACCTGAGCCAGCCGCGCGACCATGCGCGCAATGTACGGCGCCAGCTTCGGTCGCTGGGCGATCACCGTGGCATCGAGGTTGGCCGGACGCCACCCCCGCGCAGCCACCCGCTCCATCACCCGCGCCAACAGCCGCGTGCTGTCGATCCCGGCCAAGGCGGGATCGCTGTCGGGGAAGTGGCGACCGATATCCCCCAGTCCTGCGGCACCGAGCAGCGCGTCGCAGACGGCGTGGATCAGCACGTCGGCGTCGGAGTGGCCGGCCAGCCCGCGATCGTGGGCCACCTCCACCCCACCGAGAATCAACGGCCTGCCGTCGGCGAAGGCGTGAACATCGAACCCCTGGCCGATGCGCATCATCCGGCGCCCCCTTCATCCGCATCCACCATCGTGCGATCGTAGACGACGATGCGGTTCTTCCCGCCCTTCTTGGCCACATACATCGCCGCATCCGCACGCTTGACCAGCTCCTCCCGCTCCACACCGTGCTCGGGATAGATGCTGATGCCGATGCTCGCCCCGATGTGGCAGACCAGCCCGCCCTCCAACGGGAAGGGTTGTTGCATGGCGTGCAGCACCTTCCGCGCCACGCCGGCGATATCCTCCGCGCTCCGGCTCTCCAGCAGCAGCACGAACTCGTCACCGCCGACACGCGCCACCGTATCGGAGGCGCGCACGCAGGCCTGCAACCGCCCGGCGATCTGCTGGAGCAGCAGGTCGCCGGCATCGTGGCCGTGGTTGTCGTTGACCGGCTTGAAGCCGTCGATATCGACGAAGAGTACGCCGACCCGCCGCCCGAAGCGGTGCGCACGGCTGATCGCCTGCTCCAGCCGGTCGTAGAGCAGCACCCGGTTGGGCAGATCGGTGAGCGCGTCGTGGTAGGCGGAGTGACGCAACTTGCGCTCCATCTCCTTCTGTTCGGTGATGTCGAGGAATGTACTGACGTAGTAGAGGATCTCGCCGTCCTCGTCGCGCAGGGTGTTGATGATCAGCCACTCGGGGTAGATCTCCCCGCTCTTGCGCCGGTTCCAGATCTCCCCCTCCCAGTGCCCCTCGTCGAGGATCGACCTCCACATGGCGGCATAGAACTCCTTCGACTGCCGGCCGGAGGCGAGAATGCGCGGATTGCGCCCGATCGCCTCCTCCGCGCCATAGCCGGTGATGGCGGTAAAGGCGGGATTGATCAGACGGATGTGGACGTCGCGGTCGGCCACCATGATGGCGCTGGGCACGGTATCCATCACCGTCGCCGCCAGCCGCATCTCCCGCTCCGACTCCTTCTGCTGCGTCAGGTCGCGCAGCACGTGGAGCCGCGCCACCCCCTCGATCCGTCCACCCCACGGCATGCGGGCGGTGAAGACCGAGACCGGAATCTCCCGCTCCTCCGACGCCCCTCCTCCGCGCAACACCGTCTCCCCACCGGTGCGCTCCTGGGTGAAGTCGAACCGCTCGTGGCCGGGTGCGAGCAGCGACGCCATGGGGCGGCCGACCAGATCGTCCCGCCCCACCACCCGGACGGCGGCGTCGTTGACCATGCGGATGACCCCGCCGGCGTCGGTGACGAAGAGCATCCCGCCGAGCGCGCGGATGATCGCCTCCATGTAGCGGTGGAGCAGCACCATGAGCAGCGCGATGCAGCCCAGCCCCATCACCCCCATCAGCAGCAGGGTGCGGTCGGCGCGCGCCAGCATCGCCCGCGCCTCGTCGGTGGAGGTGGTCACCCGCAGCACACCGCGCACCGGCTCGTGCTCGTAGCCGTGGCACTGCAGGCAGGCCTGCTCCACCCGGATCGGCTCCAGCAGGGTGAGCGCGCGCCCCCGCCGGTCACGCACCACCACCGACTGCTGCTCCGCCACCGCCCGATGCAGCGCTCCGGCCGGCACCCCCCGCGCCCGCCGGGGCGGGAGCGGCCGGCGCAGGAAGGCATGGAGCCCGAGGAAACGGTTGACCTGATGGAGCGTCTTCAGATCGCGGAAGGCCAGCGTACCGTCGCGGCGCAACACCTCGACCGACTGCAGCTCGGGGTGGCTGCGCATACGGCCGAGCCAGTCGCGCACGCTCTCGGCATCACCGTTGAGCATCAGCATCTTGAGGCTGGCCACCATGGTGTGGGCCACCGCCTCGGCCTGCTGCCGCGCCTGCCGCAGGATCTCCTCCCGCTGCCAACGGTGGACGCTGTAGAGCAACAGCCCGAGCAGCAGGGCGAGCACGACCAGCAGCAGGGCCATGATCCGCCGCCCGAGCCGGGCTCCGGTGCGGCGCCGGCTCACCCCTTCCGCTCCAGCGACAGCAGCCGCAGCTTCCACTCCAGGCCGGCGGAGAAGCCGCCGGGGCGGCCGCGGGCCGCCACCACCCGGTGGCAGGGCACCAGCAACGGCAGGGGGTTGGCGCCCAGCGCCCGACCCGTGGCGCGCGGTGCGCTGCCCACCATGCGGGCCAGGGCGCCGTAGGTCACCGTCTCCCCCCGCCCGACGTGCTCCAGCGCCCGGCGCAACCGGGCCTGAAACGGCGTCGCCGGCGCCGCCAGCGGCGGAGGGGGCGCCTCCCCGCCGGCGAAGTAGCCGGCCAACCAGCGGGAGACGGCGTCGTCGTGGAGATCCTCCCCGCCGCCCGCGCCGAGGCGCACGGCGTGGCAGCAGTCGCCGTCCCAGCCATAACAGATCGGACCGAGCGGCGAGCGGAAGCCGTACCAGCGCACCCGCCGCGCACCGACATCGCTCACGCCGGCCGCCCCGGGCCGCGCCAGCGCTCGATGACGATGGTCAGCACGCTCTGCACCAGCGCGGCGAGCGGGATGGCCAGGAAGACGCCGAGCATCCCGCCCAGGCTGCCGAAGAGCAGCACCGCGACGATGATCGCCACCGGATGGAGGTTGACCATCTCGGAGAAGAGCCAGGGGATGACGATGTTGGCATCGAGCAGCTGCACCAGCACATAGGCGCCGAGCGCATAGAGGGTCTCCTCCGCCCAGCCCCACTGGAAGAAGGAGAGCAGCACCACCGGCAGCCCGACCACCACCGCGCCGACGAACGGCACCCAAACCGAGATGCCGGTCAACACCGCCAGCAGGAGGGCGTACTGGTGATCCATCAGGGCGAAGAGCAGCCACATGGCCAGGCCGACGGCCAGAGACTCCCAGAAGCGGCCGCGGATGTAGTTGCCGATCTGGATGTCGAGCTCATGCCAGACCCGCACCAGCAGCGTGCGCTCGCGCGGCAGGAACTGCGCCGCCCAGGCCATGATCTCCTCCTTGTCCTTGAGCAGGAAGAAGACCAGCACCGGCACCAGCACGGCGTAGACCAGCAGGGTGATCACCCCGGGGATCGAGGCGATGGAAAAGGAGAGCAGCCGCCCGCCCCACTCCTGCATCTTGCCGGCGCCGGCGGCGATCAGCTGCGGCAGCGCCTCGGGCGCCACCCAACCGGCGTAGTGGGCCTGCAGCGCGCGCAGCGAGGTGCGGGTCGCCGCGATGTAGTCCGGCACATGGGCCACCAGCCGCCCGATCTGCTCGGTGAGCAGCGGAAGCAGCGCCAGCAGCGAGAAGAGGACGATCACCAGACATCCCAGGCCGACCAGGGTGATGGCCAAAAGGCGCGGCAGACGCAGCCGGCAGAGCAGTGCCACCACCCCCTCCAGCACATAGGCGAGCGCCACGGCGACGAAGAGCGGCGCCAGCACCCGCCCGAGCAGCATCCACAACAGGAAGATGGCCAGCAGCGAGGCCAGCAGCATGGTCAACTGCGCGTCGGCGCGCAGCCGGGCCATCAACCAGTCGAACACGATCCCTCTCCGGCGGCGGCAGACCGCACCCCCAACGCCACCAGCAGCGCCGCGGCGAGCGAGGCGACCAGATGGATGGAGGAGCTGATCCCGTGCAGCAGGGCGAAGCGGCGGCGCAGCGGATCATCGGGGGCCAGCGCATCGTACCCGTGCGGCATCGCCTGCTTGAGCGCCTCCATCGCCGGCGCCAGCCCCCAAAGGTTGAGCGCGACCGCCAGCACGATCAGCAGCAGCGCGAGCCAGCGCAACCGCCCGATCGGCCAGCCAGCCGCACGCAGACGCAGCCAGAAGGCGGCCACCGCCGCGGCCAGCAACAGCAGCGCCTGATTGGCGGCGTGGAAGAGCGCCCCGGCGAGCATTCCCGCCTCCATCCGGCTGGGGGCGTGGGCGAAGAGCAGCGGCGCCGCGACGAAGCCGGGGACCACCAGCAGCCCCAGCATCAGCGCCAGCGCCAGACGGCATCCGGCCGCGGCAAGGCACAGCCGCAGACGCGAGGAGAGGGCGCCGCGCTCCTGCAACGCCGGCATCACGCGCCGGTCAACGCGCGGGAGCGCACCAGCCGCTGCAGCCGCATCGGCGCCGACCAGCCCCCCTCCGTGGTCAGCCAGGCAAGATCGGCGGTGGCCAGGGAAATCGCTTCGCCGCTCAACCGGCCGGCAAGCCAGGAGAGGGTGGGGTTGTGGCCGACCAGCAGCACCACCCGCGCCGCCTCGGGCAGCGCGGCCAGCTCGGCCAGCCAGTCGTCGCAATCGGCGCCGTAGAGCGCGCGGGAAAGTGTGATCCGCTCCTCGGGCAGACCGATCCGCCCACAGCAGAGGCGCGCCGTCTCCGTGGTGCGCCGTGCCGCCGAGGCGATCACCCGCTCGGGGATCAAACCGGCCTCCAGCAGCCAGTCGCCGACGGCCTCCGCGGCCCGACGGCCGCGCCCGGTCAGAGGGCGGTCGAAGTCGCGCACGGCACTGCCCGCCTGACCGTGACGCAGGATCAGCAGGCTCCGTGGCCTCCCCCCTCCGACCGCCTCCTCGATGGCGGTACTCCCGGCCCCCTGCACCGCCGTCACAGATCGAGCAGTTGTGCCGCCGGCATCTCGATCGCCTCCTTGACCGCCACCAGGAACTGCACCGCCTCCTTGCCGTCGATCAGGCGGTGGTCGTAGGTCAGCGCCAGATACATCATCGGGCGGATCACCACCTGGTCCTGCACCACCACCGGTCGCTTCTTGATGGCATGCATGCCGAGAATCGCACTCTGCGGCGGATTGAGGATCGGGGTGGAGAGCAGCGAACCGAAGACCCCGCCGTTGGTGATGGAGAAGGTTCCGCCCTGGAGATCCTCGGGCATCAGCCCCCCCTCGCGCGCCTTGCGGGCCAGCTCGGCAACCGCCCGCTCCAGCTCGGCGAGGCTCTTGGTTCCGGCGTCGCGCACCACCGGCACCACCAGCCCGCGGTCGGTGGAAACCGCCACCCCGATGTCGGCGTAGTTGTGGTAGACCACGTCGTCGCCGTCGATGTAGGCGTTGAGCACCGGATAGCGGGCCAGCGCGATCACCGCAGCCCGCAGGAAGAAGGACATGAAGCCCAGCCCGACGCCGTGGCTCGCCTGGAACTGGTCGCGGTAGCGGGTACGCAGGTCGATCACCGCCTGCATGTCCACCTCGTTGAAGGTGGTCAGCATCGCGGCACTGTTCTGCGCCTGCTTCAGCCGGGTGGCGATCCGCTTGCGCAACCGGCTCATCGGCCGCCGCTCCTGCAGCCGCTCGGCCGCCTCAGGTGGAGCCTGCTCCGGCGCCGTCTGTGCCTCCTGTGGCGCCTCCCGCCGCGCCCGCTCCGCCTCCACCGCCGCCGCGGTGGCCGACCGCCCAGTGCTCGGGGCTTCCGAAACCTCCCTCGTCGGCGCGGATGGCGCCCCGGGCGCTTCGGCCGCCTCCGCCGGCGATGCAGCGGCCTCCACTCCCGGCTCGATCAGGCCGATCACCTCGCCCGGAGCGACCACATCTCCAGCCTGTTTGTGCTGCGCACGCAGCACGCCGGCATCGAGCGCGGTGATCTCCAGGGTGATCTTGTCGCTCTCCACCTCGGCCAGCACATCGTCCACCGCCACCGCATCGCCGACCTGCTTGGCCCACGACACCAGCGTCGCCTCCGATTCCGATTCGCCCAGTGCGGGCACCTTGATCTCGATCATGATCCCGTCACCCCAACTCCGTCCATGGACTGCATCGATCCAGTCCCCCCGCGCGCCCGGCTGCACCGCCCAGGTTCATCCGGCCGACGTCGCCTGATGCCGCGCCCCCTCCTCGCAGGCTAGCGGGCCGACCAGCGGACAACCAGCGCAGTGCGCGCGCTTGCGGCAATATGCCTTGGCATGCGCCACGATCAAGGCATGAAACTCCTGAAACAGCGCCACATCGCGCGGCAGCCCGCGTTGAAACAACGCCTGCAGCGGCGCATAGCCGACGGTCGGCGCCACCCAGCCCAGGCGGGAGAGCAACCGCACGGTGTAGGCGTCGATCACGAAGAAGGGATGATCGAGCGCATAAAGCAGGATGGAGTCGGCAGTCTCCGGCCCCACGCCGTTGAGCGCCAGCAGCATGCGGCGCATCCGCGCGCCATCGACCGCCCGCATCCGCTCCACCCCTCCCTGCGCCCGCACGAAGGCGGCCAGCCGCCGCAACCTGGCCGCCTTCTGCCGGAAGTAGCCCGCCGGCCGGATGAGCTGCTCCAGCCGCGCCTCGTCGGCATCGAGCAGCGCCGCCGGATCGAGCAAGCCTGCCGATCGCAGCCCGTCGATCGCCCGTGCGACGTTCCGCCAGGCGGTGTTCTGGGTGAGGATGGCGCCGACCATCATCTCGAACGGCCCCTCGGCCGGCCACCAGTGCTGCGGGCCGTAGTGGTCGAACAGCAGGCGGTAGAGCCGATCGAGCGGCGGCTCCCGCCGAGGCGGCGTGGAGGGCTCCTTCGGCATCAACCGGCGCGGGGGCGACGCAGCCCCACTGCTGCCGCCGGCAGCACCAGCAGGTTGAGCAGGGGCACCAGCAGCAGCGCCGTCGCCATACAGGCCGCCCCGATCCAGTAGCCGGCGTGATGTCGCAACTCCTCCCGCCGCCGGCCATAGCCCCAGCCGAGCAGCGCCGCGCGCGCGTCGATCAGCTCGAAGCAGAGATAGCGCATCGAGCCCAGCGTCCACACCGCCGCGGCCAACAGCGGGCCAACCAGCGGCACCCACCAGAGCAGCAGCGCCCCCACGCCGCAAAGCAGCAGATGCAACAGCGGCCGCACACTGTTCGACGCCGCCCGCCAGACCACCCGCAGCGCACCCCCCGGAGGATCGTCGGGAAGCCGCTCGCCGCGCAATGCCGCCGCATGGCGCACCATCGGCTCGATCAGCGGTGCGGCCAGAATCCCTGCCAGAGTCATGTACAGCATCAGCGCCAGCAGCAGCCCGACGAGCAGCGCCAGCACACCCAGCAGGAAGCCGAGCAGCGGCGCATACCACGCCGTCTCCGGCGGCATCAGCGACCGCTCCACAATCCGGGTGAGCGCGAAGCCGCCGACCGCGGCCAGCACGATCAGCGCCAGCAGGATCCACACCATGCGCGACACCATCGCCCGCAGCCGCATATCCCGCCACAACAACACCAATCCCCGCACCATGTCGCACATCCCGTCGGCGAATCCCACGACCTCGATTGCTAGTGCACTCCCGGCGGTGGAACAAGCAGGATTTGACCCGCGACGCCGAGCCCCGAACATTGGGGCGACAGGGAATGCCACCGGATGGTGGTCTTAGGAAACCGATGGTTTCGCAAGACCCCGTCATCGCGGCCACGGACGGCCGCGCAAAACCGAAGCTTGCGCATGCAAACGGGGTTTTGAGAGGGAACCGGATGCGCGCGCCCTTCGATTCCCGGGAAGCCAAGAGGTCCATGGACGGCCTTTTTGCGAATCGATCGTGAAACGTACCGGAGCACAGATCTTCGTCGAATGTCTTAAACGGGAAGGGGTGGAGGTGATCTTCGGCTACCCCGGCGGGGCGGTGTTGACCATCTACGACGAGATCTTCAAACAGGACACCTTCCGCCACATCCTGGTGCGCCACGAGCAGGCGGCGCTGCACGCCGCCAACGGCTACGCCCGGGTCTCCGGCAAGTGCGGCGTGGCCATTGTCACATCCGGCCCCGGCGCCACCAACGCCGTCACCGGCCTGGCCGACTCCTACGCCGACTCGATCCCCACCGTCTGCTTCTCCGGGCAGGTGCCCACCTCCCTGATCGGCAACGACGCCTTCCAGGAGGCCGACACCGTCGGGATCACCCGTTCGGCGACCAAACACAACTTCCTGGTCAAGCGGGTGGAGGATCTGGCGCTGACCATCCGGCAGGCGTTCCACATCGCCACCACCGGCCGGCCCGGCCCGGTGCTGGTCGACATCCCCAAGGATGTGAGCAACGCCTCCTGCACCTTCCGCTACCCGGAAACGGTGGAGATGCGCTCTTACAAGCCGGTCACCTACGGCCATCCCGGCCAGGTCCGGCGGGCGGCCAGGATGCTGCTCGCCGCACAGCGGCCCGTGGTCTACTCGGGCGGGGGGGTGATCTCCTCCCCGGGCGGCGCCGAACGGCTGACGGAACTGGCACGACTGCTCAATCTACCGGTGACCAACACCCTGATGGGGCTGGGAGGGATCCCCTACGACGATCCCCACTTCCTCGGCATGCTCGGGATGCACGGCACCTACGAAGCCAACATGGCGGTCTCTCACTGCGATCTGCTGCTCGCCGTCGGCGCGCGCTTCGACGACCGAGTCACCGGCCGTCTCGACCGCTTCGCCACCGGTGCGCGGGTGATCCACATCGACGTCGACCCCTCTTCGATCTCGAAGAACGTCCACGCCCACCTGCCGATCGTCGGCGACGTCGGAACCGTGCTCAAGCAGCTGATCGACGAGGTGATCCGGCGCGAGGGCAGACCCGATCCCGAGGCGTCGCCCCTCTGGTGGCAGCAGATCAACCGCTGGCGTGAGCGCGACTCGCTCGCCTACCACCAGCCGAAGGATGGGGCGATCAAACCGCAGGAGGTGTTGCGCCGGCTGCACGCCGCCACCGACGGCAATGCCATCCTGGCCACCGACGTCGGCCAGCACCAGATGTGGGCCGCACAACACTACGGCTTCCGCCGGCCGCGGCGCTGGCTCACCTCCGGCGGGCTGGGCACCATGGGCTACGGCCTGCCGGCGGCGCTGGGCGCCCAGATGGCCGCCCCGGATGAGCGCTGCATCGTCATCACCGGGGACGGCTCGATCCAGATGTGCATCCAGGAGCTGGCCACCGCCTTCCAGTACAAACTGCCGATCACCATCGTGATCCTCAACAACGGCTACCTCGGCATGGTGCGCCAGTGGCAGCAGATGTTCTACGAACAGCGCTACGCCCACTCCTACTTCGACGCCCTGCCCGACTTCGCCAAGCTGGCCGAGGCCTACGGGGGCATCGGCATCCGGGTGGAGCGGCTCGACCAGCTCGATGCGGCGATCGAGCGGGCGCTGGGCGAACGCGAGCGCTTCATGATCCTCGACATCGCCGTCGAGGGGGAGGAGAACGTCTATCCGATGGTGCCGGCGGGCGCCGCGCTCGATGAGATGGTGCTGGCCCCGGAGGGAAGCTGAACCGCCGGGGCGGAAAGGCCGGGCCGGAAAGGTATAAACGACAAAGGCCCGCCGGAGCATACGCTCCACGGCGGGCCTTCGGGAAGACTCCTGGCATCTACCTACTCTCCCACAGGGAACCCTGCAGTACCATCGGCGCAAAGAGGCTTAGCTTCTGAGTTCGGAATGGGATCAGGCGTTTCCCTCTCGCTATGGACACCAGGAAACCGGTACGGGTCAGTCGTCGATCGATCGCCGCATGCAGCGATCAGCACCCGACGGATGCTGACACCAATGGCTTGACGTTGCATGGTTAAGCCGCACGGGCGGTTAGTACTGGTCAGCTCCACGCATTGCTGCGCTTCCACACCCAGCCTATCAACCTGGTAGTCTTCCAGGGCCCTTCAGGGAGCTCAAGGCTCCGGGAGAGTTCATCTTGAGGCCGGTTTCCCGCTTAGATGCCTTCAGCGGTTATCCGTTCCGAACGTGGCTACCCTGCAGTGCCCCTGGCGGGACAACAGAAACACCAGAGGTTCGTCCATCCCGGTCCTCTCGTACTAGGGACAGATCCTCTCAACTCTCCAACGCCCACGGTAGATAGGGACCGAACTGTCTCACGACGTTCTAAACCCAGCTCACGTACCACTTTAATCGGCGAAC
>RFFX01000084.1 GCA_003696765.1 Zetaproteobacteria bacterium
ATGACACCGCACCCCGACCGGGCCGTGATCCTCGCCGCCGGCATGGGAACGCGGCTTGGCTGGCTCACCCGCGACCGGCCCAAGGCGCTGATGGAGGTGGAGGGAGCCCCGGCCATCGTCCACCAGCTCCACCGGCTGGCCCGCCACGGCGTACGCCATGTGGCGGTCAACCTGCACCACCACGGCGCGCAGATCCGCGCCCTGCTCGGCGACGGCGGCCGCTTCGGGCTCTCGATTCGCTACAGCCTGGAGGAGCGGCTACTCGACTCCGGCGGCGGCGCGGCCCGGGCCGCCGGGATGCTGCCCGAGGGGGAGCTGCTCTACATCTGCAACGCCGACGTGATCCACGACATCGACCTGCACGCCCTCCACCGGCTGATGGCACGCCACCCTGGAGCCGGCGCGGCGCTGGCGCTGGTCGCCAACCCGCCGCACCATCCGGCCGGCGACTTCGCTTTGCGTGGGGTGCATGTCGATCACGGCGGCGGAGAGGAGAAGCGCTGGACCTACAGCGGCGTCTCGCTCTGGCGGCAGCGGGAGATCCACGGCGACGGCGACCGCTTCCCGCTGGTCACCCCGATGCGCAGGTTGATCGCCGAGGGGCGGCTGCTCGGCATGGTTCATACCGGCGGCTGGTGCGACATCGGCCGCCCGGCCACGCTTCTACCGCCGGTCGCCCTCCGCAGTGTGCGCGCCATCCTCGCCTGAGCCGCCGCCGGAGCCTGCGCACTGCCGCCGTCGCTCCCGCTGCAGCCGGCGCACCCGCCGCCGCTTGCGCGCCTGATGGTGCTGCCAGATGTTCATCGCCGGCCCGTGCAGGCAGTAGATGCAGATCAGCAGAAAGGGGATGCGGTAGGGATCGGCCATCAGCAACACCACCGCCACCAGCATGCCCACCAGCGCGATGAACGGCTTGCGCACATCAAGATCGAGCTCCTTGCCGGAGATGAAGCGCACGTTGCTGATCATGAACCAGGAGAGGGCGACGGCGTTGACCGCCCACAGCGCCGCCGACGGCTGCTGGCCGTTCTCGACATGGAAGAGCACGCCGGTGGCGACCAGCAGCGCGGTGGCCGGCGTCGGCAGACCGCGGAAGTAGCGTCGGTCCTGGAAGGCGTGCTCGACATTGAAGCGGGCCAGCCGCAGCGCCGCGCCGGCGACCAGCAGAAAGGCGAAGAGCCAGCCCGCCTTGTGGTAGGGGATCAGCGCCCAGACATAGAGCAGCACCGCCGGCGCCACCCCGAAGGAGAGCATGTCGCACAGCGAATCGTACTGGGCGCCGAACTCGGTCTCGGCGTTGAGCAGGCGGGCGGCGCGGCCGTCGAGCATATCGAAGATGGCGGCGATCACGATGCCCCAGGCGGCGGCCTCGAACCGCCCCTGGATCGCGGTGGTGATGGCGTAGAAGCCGGCCAAGAGCCCCAGCGTGGTGAAGAAGCTGGGCACCAGATAGATCCCCCGCTTGCGTTCCGCCGCCATCACGACCGCTCCGCCCGCCGGGCGATCACCGTCTCGCCGGCAACCACCTTCTCACCCACCGCCACCACCGGCTGAAAGCCCTCCGGCAGCAGACAGTCGACCCGCGAGCCGAAACGGATCATGCCGATGCGCTGGCCGGCCTCCACCCGATCCCCCACCGCGACATAGCTGACGATGCGGCGGGCGACCAGCCCGGCGATCTGGACGACGGTGATCCGGGCGCCATCGTCGCTGCGCAGGGTGATGCGGTTGCGCTCGTTCTCCTCGCTGGCCTTGTCCAGGCTGGCGTTGATGAACCGCCCCGGATGGTAGCGCATCGCCTCGATGCGGCCGGCGCAGGGGGCGCGATTGACATGGACATTGAAGACGTTCATGAAGATGTCGATGCGCCCGCCCGAGGCGTCGCCCTCGGCGCGGACCACCTTGCCGTCGGCGGGGGCGACGATCAGCCCCTCGCCCGTCGGCGTGCGCCGCTCGGGATCGCGAAAAAAATTGAGCAGAAACAGCAGGAGCAACAGCAGCAGCCCCGATGCCACACACCAGCCGGCCAGCAGGGCGGCCGGCAGCGACAAGGCGACCGGAACGATGAACGGCCACCCCTCCCGGGCCAGTCCATAACGGGTATGTGCACGGCTCATTGCATTGATGATGGAATCGCAAAAAGTCCCTCCGTGGACCTTTTGCTCGACGGGAATCGAAGAGCGCGCTCTTCCATGGCCGCGATGCCGGCCTGCTGCGGATGCCGTCGCATCACGGCATGATCTTCCCGCAGCAAAGGATGCCTCGCGAGAATGCCTCGCGCCACCTCGCGCGATGGGATCAACACTAGCACCCCCCGGAAACGAAAACAGCCCCGGCATCGCTGCCGGGGCTGTTCGATAAGGTTCGACGCCCAGGGGAGGAGGGAGGGAGGAGGAAGAAGTGGACGTCGAACGAGGGCGAACTCTACAGCGGCGACGTGACCCTGGCGTGAAGGACACATTAACGTTTTGTAATGATGGGTTGCCGGGGGCCGCCATCCATTCCCGCCGGAGCGCGCAGCCCCGGCGCCGGCGATTGCCTCCCACATCCCCGCCCCCTAGCGTGCGGCGCACATTCCGCCCCTGCCGGTCGGATAGCGCCATCCGCCAGACGAGGTTGCTCCATGCCCAAATACCGCAGGTTCTCCGATGCCTCGATGAGCGAGAAGATGCTCGACACCATGTTCCTCATCACCATCGGCATCGGCTACCTCTTCGCCCTGGCCAACATCTACTACACCCATCAGGGGCGCGACGGCAAGCCGGGACTGAGCATCGCCGACATCATGGACGCCTACTACGGCACCCACAACCAGACCCGGCTGGGGGCGGCGATCAACGGCCCGATGGAGGCCAACCTGCCCAACGAGGCGGCCAAGCAGACCATCCTCGACTGGATCCGGCACGGCGCCGGCAAGAAGGAGTTCGAGCAGAAGGTCAAGCCGATCCTCGATGCGAACTGCATCATGTGCCACTCGGAGGAGAGCGGGCTGCCCATCCCCCACTTCACCAGCTATGAGAATGTGGCGGCACTGACCAAGACCGACACCGGCGCCACCATCCCCGCGCTGGTCCGGGTCTCCCACATCCACCTCTTCGGCATCGCCTTCATCCTCTTCTTCGTCGGCCGCATCTTCATCCTGTGCGAGATCCCGGTGCTGCTCAAGCGCACCGTTATGGTGGTCCCCTTCCTCTTCCTGCTGACCGACATCTCCTCCTGGTACCTGACCAAGATCATCCCCGGCTTCGCCTACGTGGTGGTGACCGCGGGCGCCCTGCTCGGCATCTCCCTCGCCTTCCAGATCCTGGTCAGCCTGTGGCAGATGTGGTTCTACAAGCCCAAAAAGGATCCGACCGGAGTGTAGCAGATTCCGGATGCGGCCGCTCCCCGCGAACGGGTACTTTTTCCACTTGCCAGACGGTGAGCTGTATGCATATAGTTCCATTTGTCGGAGCCCCGCGCAAGACCGGCAATGTTGTATTATCTCAGATCAAAGGAGGATACGATCCATGAACAAGAGCTTGTTTACCGTGACCGCCGTCGCCTTCTGCCTGATGGGCACACAGGCGGCATTCGCCCACGACGACATCGATGCGGAAAAGATCTACAAGAAAAGCTGCAAGATGTGCCACCGCATTGACCGCAAAAAGGTCGGCCCCGCCTTCAGCAAGATGAACAAGGACCCCAAGGTTCTGGAACAGGCCATCACCAACGGACGGGGCATGATGCCCGCCTTCGGCAAGAAGCTCTCCTCCGAGGAGATCACGGCCATGGTCGAGTTCATCCGCTCCAAACAGAAGCACGCGG
>RFFX01000085.1 GCA_003696765.1 Zetaproteobacteria bacterium
ACCCGGGGCGGAATCCCTCCTCCATCCGCTGCGCGCGCAGAAAGGCGGTGCGGTCGCCGTCGGGGATGAAGCAGATGTCCTGGCTCTCCCGCTTGGCGGCGGTGGGCAGCCCCATTCGTGCCGCCCGTGCCCGCACCTCTTCCTTGTGCATCCGGCCGAGCGGGAAGCAGAGGCGCTGGATCGCCGCCGGCTCGGTGGTGGCGAGGAAGTAGCTCTGATCCTTGGTTCGGTCGATGGCGCGCAGCAGGCGGGTGCCGCAGGCGTCGTCCACCCGCTGCACATAGTGGCCGGTGGCGATCCATTCAACCCCCAGCTCGTCGGCGGCCCGCAGCAGTGCGCCGAACTTGACGAAGCGGTTGCAGCGCGCGCACGGATTGGGCGTGCGGCCGGCGGCATAGTCGGCGATAAACGGGTCGATCACCTGCTGCCGGAAGGCGTGGCGCATGTCCATGCTGTAGAAGGGGATACCCAGCCGGTCGCAGACGCGGCGGGCGTCGTAGGCGTCTTCCAGCGCGCAGCAGGAGCCGTGGCGGGCCACCTCGGTGCGCTGGTAGTCCCACACCTGGAGGAAGACGCCGATCACCTCCGCCCCCTGTTGTTGCAGCAGGGCGGCGACCAGCGACGAATCCACCCCGCCGCTCATCGCGGCGATCACCCGCGCGCCGCGCAACCCGGCAGGATGCATCATTCGTCGGGGCGTTGCAGCAGCGCGACGAAGAAGCCGTCGCGGTCGGGGCCGGGCAGGATGCGGGCCATGCCCGGCCCTGTGGCGAAGGGGATAAGCGGCGCGGGCAGTGGTGCGGGGAGGAGCCCGCCCGCGTCGGTCACCGCCGCCACCACCGCCTCGTTCTCCTCATGATGGATCGAGCAGACGGCGTAGGCGAGCAGCCCGCCCGGGGCGAGCAGTCCGGCGGCGGCTGTGATCATCCGCTGCTGCTGTTCGGCCAGCACGGCGATCTGCCCTGTGTCGTGCAGAAACTTCACATCGGGGTGGCGGCGCAAGAGGCCGGAGGCGGTGCAGGGGGCATCGAGCATGATCCGGGGGAAGCGGCCGGGGGGGAACGGCGGGCGGCAGGCGTCGCCGAGCACCAGCGCTGCACCGTCGAGCCTCAGTCGCTCACGGTTCTCCCGCCAGCGCCGCAGTCGGCGCGGCTCCAGCTCGAGCGCGACGGTGCGCCCCATGCGCCGGTGGAGCAGCGCATACTTGCCTCCGGGAGCGGAGCAGAGATCTAGGCAGCAGCCGGGGCTCTCCGGCAGGGCGAGGGCGGCAAGCTGGGCCGACTGATCGATCACCGTGCAGCACCCTTCCGCCCAGCCGGGCAGGGCGGTCGGATCGGTCTCTGGCGGCAGCAGGATGGCGTCTGGCGCCAACGCCCCCGGCCGGGCATCGATGCCGGCATCACGCCAGCGGGCGATCAGCTCCGCCCGATCGACCCGCGCCGCCACCGTCAGCGGCGGTGGATCGGCAGCCGCCCGGGCGATGGATGCGACCGCCTCGCTGCCCAACTGGTCGCGCCAGTGGGCGTAGAGCCATTTGGGCAGCTCCAGCCGCTGGTGGGGTTTGCAGCGTCCTGGCGGAGGCGTGGCCGCCACCTTGCGCAGCACGGCGTTGACCAGTGCGCCGGCGCGCGGGGCGCGCTGTTTGACCGCCTCGACCGTGGCATGGATCGCCGCATGGTCGGCGATCTGCAGCCGGCGCAACTGCAGCGTGCCGAGCAGCAGCCCGGCGCGGGCGACCGGATCAGGCTTGCGCCGGACGAAGCGCGACCAGTCGGCCTCCAGCGTGAAGTGGTGGCGCAGCACGCCGGCGATCAGTCGATGGAGCAGGGCGCGGTCGCGCCGCTCCTCCAGCCGGCTGCGCGCCTGTTGCAGCAGTCGGTCGGGGGGGCGTTGGTGGTGGAGCACGCCGATGATTCCCTCGATGGCCAGCAGCCGCACCGCCACCCCCGGGGGGAGGGAGGTTGTGCGACGGCTGCGGCGGGGGCGGTCGGTCGGGCCGACCGGCGTGCGGCTAGCGGCTGGCGGCGTAGGCGTGTACCGCCTCGGCGAAGCGGCGGAAGAGCCAACCGCCGTCGTGCGGGCCGGGGCTGGCCTCGGGATGATACTGCACCGAGAAGACCGGCCGATCCTTGAGCGCGATCCCCTCGATGGTGCCGTCGAACAGCGAACGGTGGGTGACCTCGATCTGCGGCGGGATCGCCTCGTCGGCCACCGCGAAGCCGTGGTTCTGGCTGGAGATCTCCACCTTGCCGCGGGCGGCGACCGGGTGGTTGCCGCCGCGATGGCCGAACTTGAGCTTGAAGGTGGTCAACCCCAGCGCCTGGCAGAGCAGCTGATGGCCCATGCAGATGCCGAAGATGGGCAGGTCACACTCCAGCAGCCGGCGGATGGTCTCCACCGCATAGGGTGCTGCTGCCGGATCGCCGGGGCCGTTGGAGAGGAAGATGCCGGCGGGATCGCGGGCCAGAATCTCCTCGGCGGTGGTCCTGGCCGGCAGGATCACCGGCTCAAGCTTCTGGTCAACAAGCATGTTCAGGATATTGAACTTACATCCGAAATCAAGAACGGCAACGGTGGGTGTGTGTACCTTGGGCGCGGAGCGGAAGGAGGCGCGGTCCAGGTCGTAGCTTCCCTGCCGCCACCGCCCGGGCAGGCGGCCGCTCACCTCGGAGAGCAGGTCGCGCCCGGGCAGCCCCGCCCATTGGCGCGCCCGGTCGATCAGCTTCTCGGCGGGGGTCCCGTCGGAGGCGATGGCGCCGCGCAGCGCGCCGCGGTCGCGCAGATGGCGGGTCAGCGCCCGGGTGTCGACCCCTTCGATGCCGACCACGCCATGCTCCATCAGCCAGTCGTGCCACGACTGCCGGGCGCGGTGGTTGGCGTGGATGCGCGCCGCCTGCCGGACGATGACGCCGTTGGCGTGCACGCCGTCGGACTCCATATCGTCCGGGTTGGCGCCGACATTGCCGATGTGCGGCGTGGTGAAGGTGATCAGCTGATCCTTGTAGGAGGGGTCGGAGAGGATCTCCTGATAGCCGGTGATCGAGGTGTTGAAGCAGACCTCGCCGACGGTGCCGCCACGCTTCCCCAGCGCCGTTCCATGGAAGACGCGCCCATCCTCCAGGGCCAGAATTGCGGGGGTGCTGGGCTGTTGCATGGCGGCTCGGGAGACCTCGATCGTGCGTGGACGGATGGTTGACGGATGGGGAAACCCTAATATCCTACCCGAAGCAAATCCACCCGTGGGAGGTTGCAGGATGAACCCGGTGCGAGGCGATGTGCGTCCGCCCGCCGTGGCGGGCAGCTTCTACAGTGCGGATGCCGCCGAGCTGCGGCGGCAGCTGGCCGCTCTGCTCGCCGGCGATGGGGAGGAGCATCCACGGCCGAAGGCGCTGATCCTGCCCCACGCGGGCCACTGCTACTGCGCGCCGATCGCCGCCGGTGCCCTGCGCCATCTCCATGGCCACGGCTATCGGCGGATGGTGGTCGTCTGCCCGACCCACCGGGTGGCCACCTCCGGCGCCGCCCTCTGCGGGGCGGCGGCCTTTCGTACGCCGCTGGGGGATGTCACCGTCGACCAGGAGGCTGTCGATGCGCTGGCCGGTGGAGCTGAGGGGTTCGCAATCGACGACCGGGTCCACGCCGAGGAGCACGCCATCGAGGTGCTGCTGCCTTATCTGCAGCTGCTCTACCGGGAGCCGCCGCAGCTGGTGCCGATCGCCGCCGGCATGATTGCGCCGGAGATACTGGCCCGTGGCCTGGCTGCACTCTGGGCGGACGATGCCACGCTGGTGATCATCAGCTCCGATCTCTCCCATTTCCTCCCGTACGAAACAGCGCAGCGCGTCGACCAGGAGAGCTGTGCCGCCATCCTCGCCGGGCGGGCGATCGACCATCAGCGCGCCTGCGGCGCCACCGGCATCAATGCGCTCAGCCTGCTGCGACAGGGGGGCGACTGTGCCATCGAGATGACCGGCTACTGCAACTCCGGCGACAGCGGCGGCGGCCGGCAGAGCGTGGTCGGCTACGCCGGGTTTGTCGTGGCATGACGCAG
>RFFX01000086.1 GCA_003696765.1 Zetaproteobacteria bacterium
GGCCTGCTGCCCGCGGCGGGGCAGGAAAGCGCTGGGGAGCGCAGCTCCGCGGCCCCCGACCCTGTCCGCGGATAGGTCACCCCCCGTGTCCGAAGGGGCGATGCGCATCCTCGGGATCGACCCCGGATCGCGCAGCACGGGGGTGGGTATCATCGATGCCGTCGGCGGCCGGCTGCGCCGGGTCCACCATCAGACCATCCGCTGCGCCGACCGACCCTTCCCACACCGGCTGGCAATGCTCTTCCTCGAGTTGAAGGAGCTCATCGCCCGCTTCCGGCCCGACGTCGCCGCGGTGGAGGATCTCTTCATGGCAAAGAACGCCTCGGCGGCGCTCAAGCTCGGCCAGGCACGCGGCGCGCTGATCGCCGCCTGCGCCGACGCCGGGATCGAGGTCTTCGCCTACCCTCCCGCCACCGTCAAGCAGGCGCTGGCCGGCTTCGGTCGCGCCGACAAGGGGCAGATCCAGTACATGGTCGGGATGCTGCTCGCCACCCGGGAGCCGGTGCAGGAGGATGCCGCCGACGCGCTTGCCGTGGCCATCTGCCATGCGCATCATTGCCCGATGCGGCGCCCTCAGACGGGGAAGGGATCATGATCGGCTGGCTTCGCGGCCGCATCCGCGAGCTCGATGCGGACGGTTGCCTGCTGATCGAGACCGATGCGGGCATAGGCTACGAGGTGACGGTCCCCACCCGCACCCTCGCCGCGCTCCGACCGGGTGCGGAATGCGCCCTCTTCGTCCACACCCATGTACGCGAGGATCAACTGCTACTCTTCGGTTTCGCCACGATCAGCGAGCGGACGCTCTTCCGCCGGCTCACCGCCCTCTCCGGCGTCGGTGCCCGAACGGCGATCAACATGCTCTCGGCGATGACCCCGACCCAACTGCTCGACGCGGTCGAGACAGGGGATGCCGCAGCGCTCGCCCGCACCCCGGGGGTGGGGAAGAAGACCGCCCAGCGCATCATCCTCGAACTGCGCGGCAAGCTCACCGACACCACCGTCCCCGCCGGCCAACAGGGGAGAGACCACGCCGATCTGCGCTCGGCACTGACCAATCTGGGCTACAAGCCGGCGGCGATCCAGCAGGCGATGCGCACCGTCGAGCTCTGCGGCGAGTTCGAGGAGGATTTCAAGCGGGTGCTGCGGGTGTTGTCGTGACCGGCACGGAGGGGAAGGCATGAACCGGTCGGAACAGCGGCTGATCGATCCCGACCTCCAACCGGCCGAGGCGCAGGAGGCCGCCCTCCGCCCCAGACTGCTGGAGGAGTATATCGGCCAGGAGAAGGTGCGCGAGAACCTCTCCGTCTTTCTCCACGCCGCGCGCAGACGGCGGGATGCGCTCGACCACACCCTCATCTTCGGCCCGCCGGGGCTGGGCAAGACCACGCTGGCCAACATCATCGCCAACGAGATGGGGGGCAACATCCGCATCACCTCCGGCCCGGTGATCGAACGGGCCGGCGACCTGGCCGCCATGCTGACCAACCTGGAGCCGGGCGACATCCTCTTCGTCGACGAGATCCATCGGCTCGCCCCGCAGGTGGAGGAGATCCTCTACCCGGCGATGGAGGACTTCCAGCTCGACATCCTGGTCGGCCAGGGGCCGGCGGCGCGCTCGATCAAGATGGAGCTGCCCCGCTTCACCCTGGTCGGGGCCACCACCCGCGCCGGCATGCTGACCAACCCGCTGCGCGACCGCTTCGGCGTCGTACTCCGGCTCGAGTTCTACAGCCCGGAGGAGCTCTGCCGGATCATCACCCGTTCGGCCGCGCTGATCGGCATCGCGATCGAACCCGGGGGCGCGATGGAGATCGCCCGCCGCGCCCGGGGGACGCCGCGCATCGCCAATCGGCTGCTCCGGCGGGTGCGCGACTTCGCCGAGGTGGAGCACGACGGCACCATCACCCGGGCGGTGGCCGACGCCGCCCTCACCCGCCTGGAGGTCGACACCGCAGGGCTCGACGCCCTCGACCGCCGGCTGCTGACCACCATCGTCGAGAAGTTCGACGGCGGCCCGGTGGGGCTGGACACCCTCGCCGCCGCCCTCGCCGAGGACCGGGAGACGATCGAGGATGTGGTGGAGCCCTACCTCATGCAGGAGGGGATGCTGGCCCGCACCCCGCGCGGCCGGGTGGTCACGCCGCGCGCCTGCGCCCACCTGCGGCAGACAGCGGCGGCCCGGGCGACGGGGGAGCGCTGATCGCATGGAACCGGTGGAGCGGCGCGCCCCGGCCGGAGAGGGCGGCGCAGGCGATGGCCGCCCGGTGCACCGATGGCCGGTGCGCATCTACTACGAGGACACCGACCACGGCGGTGTGGTCTACCATGCCAACTACCTGCGCTACATGGAGCGGGCGCGAACCGAGCTGCTGCGCGCGGCCGGGGTGGAGCTCGACGAGGTGGAGCGCCGCTGGGGGGTGCTCTTCGCGGTGACCAGAATCGCCATCGACTACCGGGCGCCGGCCCGCTTCAACGACCTGCTCACCGTCTGCAGCCGGCTGGCGCGGCCGACCGGGGTGCGCATCCGCTACCACCAGCGGATCGAACGCGCCGACGACGGGCTCTGCCTGAGCGAGGCGCAGGTCGATCTCGCCTGCATCGCCCGCTCCGGGCGGCCGCGCCGCATCCCGCCGGCGCTGCTGCAGCGGCTGTGCGCCGTCGCCGACCTCCGGGGAGGCGGGCGCTGACATGCCGCCCTCCCGGGAGCGCGGCATCGCGGCCATGGAGGGTCGTGCGCGTACCCGTCGGTTGCAGGAGGCGACCGATGGATGCGCCAGGCGATCGAGGCTTGCGCGCTTCGCTCGCCGTCGGGCAGGACGTCCACGGAGGGATGTCGTGCGACAGGATCGGACATGAACCCGCAACTCTCTGTCCTACCACTCATTCTCGGCGCCGGCCCCGTGGTCAAGGGGGTGCTGTTGCTGCTGCTGGCGATGTCGCTCGCCTCATGGAGCATCATGTTCCACAAATGGCGCCGGTTCCGCAGGGTGCGGCGTGACGCCGAGGCCTTCTCCGCCGCCTTCTGGGGGGGCTCCGATCTCGATACCGTGCTCGCCGGCATCCCGCAGCGCTACCCCGACAGCCCGCTGCCCAACATCTTCCAGGCCGGCTACCGGGAATACCTGCGCCACCGACGCGAGCGGCGGGGCGACAGCGAGGGCAAGATCGTCGCCGGGGTCGGGCTCGACGGCATTCGACGGGCGCTCGACGCCGCCTTCTCGCGCGAGATGGAGTCGCTCTCGCGCCATCTCGCCTTCCTCGCCACGGTGGGATCGACCGCCCCCTTCATCGGCCTGTTCGGGACGGTGTGGGGCATCATCGGCGCCTTCCAGGGGATCGCCTTCTCCAAGAGCACCTCACTGGTGGTGGTAGCGCCGGGGATCGCCGAGGCGCTGATCGCCACCGCCTTCGGGCTGGTCGCCGCCATCCCCGCGGTGGTCGCCTACAACAAGTTCACCGCCGACCTCAAGCGGATCGCCGGCGCCATGCAGCAGTTCTCCTCGGAGTTCCTCAACATCATCGCCCGCCACATCAAGGAGCACTGATCCCATGTGGACCGGACAGAGCAGCTGGCAAACCGACCAGGAGCCGATGGGGGAGATCAACGTCACGCCGCTGGTCGACGTCATGCTGGTGCTCCTGGTCATCTTCATGGTCACCGCCCCGCTGCTCACCCAGGGCATCGACGTCGAACTACCCAAGGCGGATGCCCCCGACCTGACGCAGAACGTCGAACCACTGGTCGTCTCCATCCGCGCCGACGGCACCATCTTCCTCCAGCGCCACCGCATCCCGCGCACGCTGCTGGTGACAAAGATCCGCGCCGTCCGCCGCACCAGGCCCGATCTCCCGCTCTACGTCCGCGGCGACGGCCGAACCCCCTACGCCGAAGTGGCCCGGGTGATGGCCCTGCTGGCGCAGGCGGGCATCGACAAGGTTGGTCTGGTCACTGAGCCCGAGTCTCGCTGAAGATCCGGCCCGGCGCCGGGGGACGGAGCGCCTGCAATGGCCCGACTACCTCGCCGCCCTGCTGATCCACCTGTTGCTCGCCACCCTCTTGTTGGCGGCCGCCCGCATACGCCCCACACCGCCCCCCCCGATCCATGCGGTCGAGGTCCGTCTGGTCACGACCCAGCCGCAACAGCCGAAGCGGCACCACCCCAAAACAGCGCGGCGACACGCACGGCGGAAGGCGCACCACGCAACAAAGCCCAAGCGACACAAAAAGCGCCTCCACCCACCGAAGCGGCGGCAGCGGCGGCCGAGCCGCACGCGCAGACAGCCGCTCGACTTCGACCCCTTCGCGCCGGTGGAGTCCTCCAGCGACGCCCCGCCGCGGAAGGCCATCCCCCCAC
>RFFX01000087.1 GCA_003696765.1 Zetaproteobacteria bacterium
GTAGGCGGCGATGCGGCGCCACTGCTCGTCGGGCAGGGTGATGTTGCGTTCGGCCATGCGCCGTTTCATCACCCGCAGCATATGGCGCCAGTGGGTCCAGTCGAGCCGCTTGGGATGGGGCAGCGCATGGCAGACGCTGCAGCGGGCAGCAAAGAGCCGGGCGCCTTTGCTGTCGGCGTCGGGCAGCTCCATGGCTTGCGCCTGCCCGGAGCAGAGCAGCAATACGCTGATCAACATTGCTTTTTTCATGATTCCGTTCCTCCTTTAGAATCCCAGCGCGGCGTCGGCCGGGGTGTGGTCGAGCGCGCGCACGCTGGCGGCGGTGGGGAACTCGATGTACCAGGTGACGGCCACCCGCCACTTGTCCTTGAGCTGCAGGCCGTTCATCCGCTGCCACAGCGGCAGCTGCACACCGACATCGACGATCTGCAACGGCACCGGCTGCCACTGCACGCCGACGGTGGCAAAGAGCTGCGACTTGCCGGTGTTGGCCGGATCCCACAGCGGCGTCGTGTAAGGTGATGTGGCATCCCCCTGAGTGGCGTGGCCGGAGGCGCCGCTGCGCGCCTCGTCCGCCTCGCCGTGGATGCGCCCCTGCCAGTCGCCGTTGAGCTCGCCGTAGAGCACCCAGGCGTAATGCGGCTGATACATCAGATAGCCGTCCACCTGCGTGCGGTCGCCCAGCCGGTAGCCCCGTTTGTTGTGGCCGCTGCGCAGGGTGTAGCGGGCATCGAACCCCCACCACCACGGTGAGTTTGAGCGCTGGTAGAGCAGGCCGAGGGAGGGATCCCAGGTGCCGCTGCCCAGCTGCATGCCGTAGGGCAAAAGCTCCTTCTGCCGCATGGCCAGCGGATGGGTGGTGTTGCGTTCGTCGATCGACCCGGTGGGGATCGAGAGTCCGCCGAAGAGCGACACCTCCCGCGACGGGATCAGGCCGTCGTCGGCGTAGAGGCGGTACTTGGCCATCAGCATGGTGTCGGCCAGCCCCTTCGACTTCATGGTGAAGCCGCTCTGACCGGCGGTGTTGGCCATCATCGACGAGAAGCGCATCGGCATGCGGTTGTCGGCGTACATCATCATCACCCCGGCGAAGAAGTCGTCGGTGAAGCTGTAGCCCGCCGCCAGGTTGAGCATGCGCATGTCCATCGATTCGGGCGCGGCCATGTATTTGCCGGTCGGCTTGCCCATCATCACCGGCATGCCGAGCACGCCGTTGATGTCGGTATCGCTGCTGCCGGAGCGCAGCCCGGCCATGTGCATGACCATCGGCTGCAGCTTGAGCCGCAGCTCGTGGGTCTCCGGAATGCCGCCGCCGGGAACATTCATCGGCATGTTGCCGCCGCATTTGCCGCAGCAGAGGCCGATGTAGGCCGCAGCCGGTGGCTGGAAGGCGCACAGCGCCACCAGCCCAATGAGAATGGATCTCCAGAACATGAGTATTGTTTCCTCCGTGTGGTTCGGTGCCGTTGTCCGGTGCATGTTGTCCCGAAAAACAGCCTTGATTATCAATAGATTGAATACATGCACGCCGCTGTTGCGGGCGCAGAAGAACCGGCCGCGCGCATGCGCGGTGTTCAGCCGGTGAGCGTTGGGCTCTGGATCGGAGGAGGGGGTGTCGGCGGGTGTGGCCGGAGCGTGTGCCATCCGGATGGGGTGTGTGCCACCCGGACCGCATCGACGGGTGTGTGCCGGGGCGCCGCATGGAGAAGGGAGGGCGGCAACAGGTGGGGCAGCCCGTCCAGATCGGCGTGACAGCCGCAGCCGCAACGGATGGCGGCATCGTGCGTGCTGCGACCGGATGGTGCTTCGTGCAACACCGGGGAAGTCGCCCCGGCGGCAGTAGACCGCGGCGCTGTCGGCAGGCGGCAGGTGACCGCAGCGGTCGCCGGCAGGGTGGTGACGCTGACCAGGGCGAAGAGCAGCAACAGCGCGATGCTGCGACGCAGGGTACGGGCTCCCGTCACGGCCGCGGTGGAGGCGGGTACTTGGCCAGCTTGCGCTGCAGTGTGCGCCGGTGCATGCCCAGCGCACGGGCGGTGGCCGAGATGTTGCCGTCGTGCTCGAGCAGCACGCGCTGGATGTACTCCCACTCCAGCCGTCTGGGGTGGAGCGGCTTGTCGGGGATGGGGGGATCCCCCGCCGCCGGCCGGTCGGAGAGTGCCGCCAGCACCTCGTCGATCGTCGCCGGCTTGGGCAGGTAGTGGACCGCGCCCGACCGTGTCGCCTCCACCGCCGTGGCGATGCTGGCGAAGCCGGTGAGGATCACCGCCCGGCAGGCCGGCTGCTGCGTGCGCAGATGGCGCAACACCACCAGCCCGGAATCGCCGCCGCCGAGGTTGAGGTCGATCACCGCGTGGGTGAAGCGCAGCTGACCGATCAGGGTGCGTGCCGCATCGGCATCGGCCGCGTGCATGCTCTCGATCCCCCGCCGCTCCAGCGCACGGGCGAAGACCGCCGCGAAGGCGGCATCGTCATCGACCAGCAACAGCAGCGGCTTCACGCCGCCACCGGCCAGAGCAGCCGCACCACCGCCCCGCCGCTGTCGCGGTTGGCGATGTGCACCGTTCCCTCCAGCTGCTCCATGACGAAACCGACCAGAAACAGCCCCAGTCCCTTGCCGCCCGCGCGGCCGGCAAGCGGCACGCGCCCGGCCTGGTGGAGCAGATCGGCGTCGAAGCCCCTGCCGTCATCCTCCACCGTCAACTCCAGCCAGCCATGCCGGGATCGCAACGAGTCCGTCTGTGGACTTGTCGCCCGACGGGTGCCGCCCTCTTGCGCAGCCGTCACGCCACCGTCGGCCGCCAGCCGCACGACGATCTCGGTCGCCCCCGCCTGCCGGGCGTTATCCAGCAGCACCACCAGCACCTGGCCCAGCAGCGCGTCGACCGGCGCGGCGGGCAGGCTCCCGACCACCTCGCGCCGCAACCGCAGCCCGGGATGGAGGGTGTGCCACTCCTCCAGCGCCCGCGCCACCAGCTGCGCGACCGGCAGTGCCCTGCCGTCTCCAGCCAGCGACCGCCCCCGCTCGGCCAGTCGTTCGAGCACCGCGCGGCAGCGGTCGATCTGCTCGGCCAGCAGCCGGCAGCTTCGCTCCCGCTCCGCCGCATCGGAGGCCTGGCGCAGCTCCTCGGTCAAGAGCAGCATGGTGTTGAGCGGCGTGCCCAGCTCGTGGGCATCGAACGCCGCCTGCGCCCCCATCGACACCACCGCACGCTGGCGCAGCCACCGCTGCTGCATCCCGGCCAGCTGCAGCGCATGCCGCCTCCGCTGCTCGGCCATCCGCGCCACCACGCTGACGATCAGCACCACGCTGAGCACGAAGGAGAACCACATCCCGACCAGATGGTGGTGGAAGCCGCCATCCGCCGTCGTGCGGCCGAAGATCGGCGCATACCAGCGCATCAACACCGTGTAGGCGGCGATCACGGCCAGCGCCAGCAGCCACGCCTGCCGCTGTGGCAGCAGTAGCGCCGCGACCAGCACCGGCAGCAGGTAGAGGGAGATCAGCGGATTGCTGTAGCCGCCGCTCAGGCAGAGCAGTGCGGTGAGCAGCGCCACATCGAGCCAGAGCTGCCCCTGCAGCAGGCCGACCGCCGCCCCGCCACGCCGGCAGAGGCGTATTACCGGCAGCGATGCGGCCAGCGCCAGCCCGAAGAGCAGCGCCAGCCACAGCTGGTGGGCGGGCGGGCTGCCGATGGCGGTCATGTAGGCGAAGAAGAGGGCGAACAGCGCCAGCATGCAGCCGCGCAGCACCAGCAGGTGCAGGGCGTGCCGCGTCTCGTCCCGCCGATCGACGGCGGCAGAACCGCTCAACGCAGATCGACCACCGATGCATCGACGGCGACCTCCGCGCCCGACCGGGTACGCAACACGATCGGCACCCGATCGTCGCGCCGCATCGGCCTCTTCAGCCCGATGAGCATGAGATGCACCTTCCCCGGCGCGAAGCGGAAGGCGCCGTGCGCCGGCACGGTCACCGAGGGGATGGGGGCCATCTCCATCACGCCCCGGATCATGCGCATCCGGTGCAGCTCCACCTTGCGGCAGACCGGGCTGCGCGCGCCGACGACGACCACCGGCCGTGCACCCCGGTTGCGCAGGGTGAGGTAGGCGACGCTGTTCTCCGACACCGGCGGCACCAGCCGCACCCGCGCATCATCTACCGCCAACGGCGGATCGGCCGCCGTGGCGTGGACGGCGAAGGGGAGCAGCGCCGACAAGAGCGCCGGCAGCCAGCAGCGCGGCGGCCTCAACCCGCCTTGCCCCTTCACAGCCATGCGCGCATCGCCGCGGCAATCGCCTCGGCTCTGGTTCCGTCGCCGAAGAGGTCGACCAGCCGCCCCTGTGGATCGATCAGGTAGATGAAGCTGGAGTGGGAGACCGCATACTCCGCTCCCGGGGCGTGCGGCGGGATGCGGTAGCTGACCCGCCAGGCGGCGGCGATCCGTTGCAACCGTTGCGGCGTGGTCGTCGCACCAACCATGCGCGGGTCGAAGAAGGCGGTGTAGCGCTTGAGCAGC
Organism: Zetaproteobacteria bacterium; assembly: GCA_003696765.1. NCBI lineage: Bacteria > Pseudomonadati > Pseudomonadota > Candidatius Mariprofundia > Zetaproteobacteria bacterium. The sequence goes on from RFFX01000087.1 coordinate 4,521, forward strand.
TCCGGGGTGTCGCGCTCCGGATCGAGGCTGACGAAGAGCAGGGCCGTGCGTCTCTGCATGGCCTGCGGCAGCGAGCGCACCGCCCGCGCCATCACCCCCAGCGCCGTCGGGCAGGCATCCGGGCAGTGGGTATAGCCGAAATAGAGCAGCACCACCTTGCCGCGCAAGTCGTGCAGGGCAAGCGCCCCATCGGCCGAACGCACGGAGAAGTCGCCCCCCATGCCGCGCGCCCAGGGTGGAATCTGCGGCGTCAGGCGACGGGCGAGCCACCCGCCGGTGGCGGCCAGCGCGCTCAGTGCCAGCGCAACGGTCAGCCAGAGGAGGGGACGCCGCAGTTTGGGGCTCAGGCCAGATGCAGGTGCTTCTTGCAGGCATCGACACAGCCCGCGCAGGCATCGGCGCATGCCTTGCAGATTGCGTGCTTCTTCGCGTGTTTGTCGCACTCTTTCTTGCAATCCCCGCAGATCTCGATCGCCAGACGGCAGGCGTCATCGAGGAAGGGGCTGTCCGAGGCGGCAAGATAGGCGTGCGCCTGGCAGAAGTTGCGCATCTGCTCGGCACTGCGCAGGCAGTCGATGATCGTGGCATCCCCCTCCTTGATCAGGTCGAGGCAGTGCACAATGCAGTCGTTGCCTGCCTGAATGCAGTGGGTAATCGCATCGACCATGGCGGCGTGCTTGCGCCCGTGCATCATCTTTCTGCCGGCCCCTTTGCCGGCAATCTCCCGGGCCAACGCCGATCCTGCGCCGGCCGACAGCGCCAGCGCCGCCGCACCCGCGCCCACCATCAACGCCCTGCGCCTATCGTCCAACGGTGTCTCTTCATGCATGCATATAACCTCCTGTGCATTCCATGTACCGACCGCAATCGGCTGTAGCGAAGGCTAATGGGAAAGAGCGCCGGGCGGGATGCGACCGATTGTCGCAGTCGTCAAAAAACAGGGGGCAGCCTGTCGGCCGCCCCCTGTCGATCACCACCGCCTGCAACCCAGGCGGAAAAGGCAAACGCGCCTTAGATCTTGCCGCGTGCCACCGCGTCGAACAGCGCCTTGGCCGCCTCTTCCTCGTGGCCCTTGATCAGCTTCTTGTACTGACCGGTCATCATGCCGGCCCTGCTCTTCCACTTGCCGTCGGCGGCGATCATCTTGCGGTCGGATACCTTGAAGCCGGACTTGAAGACCGCAGCCAACGCATCGGCGCTGCCATAGGCGGCGGCCACATCCTTCCACGCCGGACCGGTCTTCTTCTTCTTGACCGAATGGCAGGCCTTGCACTTCTTGACATTGAAGCCGCCCGCCTGGGCATCGGCCGGCGCCATCACACCGGCGCCCATCACAAACGCGGCCGCAGCCGCCATCACCATCACCTTCTTCATGATAGCAAACCTCCTCATCAGAAGAATCGAGCGCCGCAGCAGATGCCAACGCCGCCCCGTGGCGCAATGGTGACACGCCGCCCGCGGCCTGCAAGGGGAAAAATTGCACCCGGCGGGGGAGTGGTGGTGGCACCACGGCCGCCGCCGCGGGCGCCCCCCACGGCGGGGCCGACGCAGCTAGCGGATCACCAGCGCGTCGCCGTCGGCATCGAGGGTCAGCTCCGTGCCCGCCCCCTCGAGCAGCCGCCGGGCCAGCGGCGTCTCGACATGGCGCTGGATGAAGCGCTTGAGCGGCCGGGCGCCGTAGTGGACATCGTAGCCCTCGCGCGCGATCAGGCTGCAGGCGGCGTCGGTCATGGTAAGCCGCACGCCGCGACCGGCCAGCCGTTCGGTCAGATCGCGCATCAGCAGCCGGACGATCGCCTCGGCCTGCTGCTGCGACAGCGGACTGAACTGGACCACCTCGTCGATGCGGTTGAGGAACTCCGGCCGGAAGTGGCGACGCAGCAGCGCGGTCACCTCCGCCCGTGTCTCGTCGTTGACCCCGCGCTCAAGCAGCAGATCGCTGCCCAGGTTGCTGGTCATGATGACGATTGTATTGCGGAAGTCGACCGTGCGGCCGGAGGAGTCGGTCAGGCGGCCGTCGTCGAGCAGCTGCAGCAGGATGTTGAACACATCCGGATGGGCCTTCTCGATCTCGTCGAACAGCACCACGCTGTAGGGCTTGCGCCGCACCGCCTCGGTGAGCTGGCCGCCCTGATCGAAGCCGATGTAGCCCGGCGGGGCGCCGACCAGACGGGAGACGGCGTGCTTCTCCATGTATTCGCTCATGTCGATGCGCACCATCGCCTCCTCGGAGTCGAACAGCGTCGCGGCCAGCGTGCGGGCCAGCTCGGTCTTGCCCACGCCGGTCGGCCCAAGGAAGATGAACGAGCCGATCGGCCGGTCGGGATCGTTGATGCCGGCACGGGCGCGCAGCACGGCATCGGCCACCTTTTGCACCGCCTCGTCCTGACCGATGACCCGCTCGTGCAGCGCCGACTCCAGCCGGAGCAGCTTCTCGCGCTCCCCCTCCATCAGCCGGGCGACCGGCACACCGCTCCAGCGGGAGACCACCTGGGCGATCTCCTCCTCGGTCACCTCCTCCTGCAGCAGCGTGCGCTCCTGCTTCTCCTTTGCGGTGGCCTGCTCCAGTTGGCGCTCCAGCTCGGGCAGCTTACCGTAGCGCAACTGGGCCACCCGCTCCAGGTCGTAGGCGCGCTCGGCCTGCTCGATGGCCAGCCGCGTCTGGTCGATCTCCTCGCGCAACGCGCGCACGCGGCCGATCTCCGCCTTTTCCGCCTCCCAGCGGGCGGTCAGCGCGTCGCGCTCGCTCTTGAGATCGGCCAGCTCGCGCCGGAGCGCCTCCAGCCGCTTGCGGCTGGCTTCGTCGGTCTCCTTGTTGAGCGCGGTCTCCTCGATCTCCAGCCGCATCACCTTGCGGGTGATCTCGTCGAGCTCGGCCGGCATCGAGTCGATCTCGGTGCGGATCGAGGCGCAGGCCTCATCGACCAGGTCGATCGCCTTGTCGGGCAGGAATCTGTCGGAGATGTAGCGATCGGAGAGGGTGACCGCCGCCACCAACGCCGCATCCTGGATGCGCACGCCGTGGTGCAGCTCGAAGCGCTCCCGCAGCCCGCGCAGGATGGAGATCGAATCCTCGACGCTGGGGGCGTCGACCATCACCGGCTGGAAGCGCCGCTCCAGCGCCGCATCCTTCTCGATGTACTGCCGGTGCTCGCTCAGCGTGGTGGCGCCGATACAGTGCAACTCGCCCCGGGCCAGCATCGGCTTGAGCATGTTGCCGGCGTCAGTGCTGCCCTCGGTCTTGCCGGCGCCGACGATGGTGTGGAGCTCATCGATGAAGAGGATGATCCGGCCGTCGGAGGCCTTGATCTCCCTGAGCACCGCCTTGAGCCGCTCCTCGAACTCACCGCGGTACTTGGCACCGGCCATCAACGCGGTCATGTCGAGCGCGAAGATGGTGCGATCCTTGAGCCCCTCGGGCACGTCGCCGGCGACGATGCGCTGGGCCAGCCCCTCGACGATCGCCGTCTTGCCCACCCCCGGCTCGCCGATCAGCACCGGGTTGTTCTTGGTCTTGCGCGACAGGATGCGGATGACGCTGCGGATCTCGCTGTCGCGGCCGATGACCGGGTCGAGCTTGCCTGCCCGGGCCTGCTCGACCAGATCGATGCCGTACTTGTTGAGCGCGTCGTAGCTGGCCTCGGGGTCGTCGGTGGTCACCCGCTGGTTGCCGCGGATGGCCTGCAGCGCGCCGAGCAGCGCATCGCGCGTCACCTTGTGGGCGGCGAGCAGCCGTCCTGCCTCGCTGGAATCGCCCTCATCGACCAGCGCCAGCATCAGGTGCTCGACCGAGATGTACGCATCGCCCAGCTTGCCCGCCTCTTCCTCGGCGGCGGCGAACAGACGCTCCACCCGCTGCGTCACATAGAGCCGATCCTGACCGCCACCCCCGGTGGTGACGCGCGGCAGCCTGGCCAGCGCCTGCTGCACCGCCTCGGTCAGCGCCGACAGATCGCCGCCGCAGCGGGTGACCAGCTGCCCGGCCAGCCCGCCCTCCTGCGCCAGCAGCTCGGCCAGCAGATGCTCGCCGTCGAGCGCCTGGTGGTGCAGTCTGGCGCAAAGGGTCTGGGCCGAGGCGAGCGCCTCGCGCACCTTCTGGGTCATGCGGTTGGGGTCGATCATGGTCTGCTCCTGTGCTGGCGGAATGGGCGGCAGGGTTGCGGAGTCTCGTGCCGCGCTCTTATTCGTAAGGGGAGCCAGGTGGCGATTCAAGTGACGGCTCTGGACGGCCACGCTCCCTTGGCTAGCATTCCGCATCCACCCTGCTGCGGGAGCTCTCTTGCGGGCGTCGTATAATGGTTATTACCCAAGCTTCCCAAGCTTGTGACGCGGGTTCGATTCCCGCCGCCCGCTCCAGTTTCCCCTCCCCCTTGGCCTCCCCATCCACTCAGCCATTGGCAGCCATTGGGGTCGGACCATGGCAACATACTGTAATCAAACGAAAAAGCCCGGATCTCGCTGGGAAAATCGAGCTTAGAGTGGCCTTTTTGGGTGTGAAAAGCACGCTCTAAGCGGAAGGGCCAGGTGAGATGAGGGTATTCGCGAGGCGACTTTGCTCGCGAACAGATGCTTCCAAGCCTAAAATCGATGGACGTTACGGCATAGGCCCGGTGGCTGGCTGCTCAAATGCTTCCACCGCACCACAATACGGCCTGAAGGCCCGCCCGGATGCTACGACGAACACGACATCCGCACGCATCTGGGCCGCCGCTTCGAGCTGCTCCGGCATTGGGACAGCGCCTTCTCCGGCCGCGAGGGCGAGGCCCCGCCGAACGCCGAATGCGCTGTTCTGCATGCTTCGCCGCAAAAACGATTGACTGGAGGACACCGATGACCGACCTGTTCACCCCATTCCACCTGGGCGCGCTCGTGCTTCCCAACCGCATCGTGATGGCGCCGATGAC
>RFFX01000088.1 GCA_003696765.1 Zetaproteobacteria bacterium
GGAGCGGGAGAAGCCGGAGCGGGAGAAGGGCGCAGGCGCTAGCCGGTGACCAGCGAGGCCATCTTGAAGATCGGCAGGTACATGGAGATGACCAGCCCGCCGATCACGATGCCGAGGAAGGCCATGATCGCAGGCTCCATCAGCGAGGTCATCCCCTCGACGGCGGTGTCCACCTCCTCCTCGTAGAAGTCGGCGATCTTGGCCATCATCGACTCCATCGATCCGGTCTCCTCACCGATGGCGATCATCTGGGTGACCATGATGGGGAAGATGCCGCTCTTCTCCAGCGGCTCCGAGAGGGTGGCCCCCTTCTCGATCGACCCCTTGCAGCCGCGGATCACCTCTTCGAGCACCAGGTTGCCCGAGATCTCGGCGGTGGTGTCCAGACAGTCGAGGATCGGCACGCCGGCGGTGGTGAGGGTGGAGAAGGTGCGGCAGAAGCGGGCCACCGCCGCCTTGCGCAACACGTCGCCGAGCACCGGCAGGTTGAGCAGCAGCCGGTCGATCTCATAGCGCCCCTTCCGGGTGGCGTAGATCTGCTTGATGGCGAAGACGAGCGCCACCGGCGCGCCGAAGACCAGATACCAGTACTGGACGAAGAGGTGGGAGATCTCCATCACCACCCGGGTGGGCAGCGGCAGCTCGCCGCCCATGTCGCTGAACATCTTGCCGAATACCGGGACGACGAAGATCATCAGGATGGCGGTGACGAGGAAGGCGATGACGATGATCGAGATGGGGTAGACCATCGCCGACTTGATCTTCGCCTTGAGCGCCTGCGCCTTCTCCTTGTAGTCGCACAGCCGCAGCAGCAGCTTGTCGAGGATGCCGCCGGCCTCGCCCGCCTCGATCAGGGCGCAGGTGAGCCGGTCGAACTCCTCGGGATGCTTGCGGAAGGCCTCGCCCAGCGAGGCGCCCGCCTCGAGCATCTCGCGCACGCTGACCAGGAGCTTGAGCATCGCCGGGTTCTCCGCCCCCTTCTCGGCCAGCTGGAACCCCTGCACCACCGGCAGGCCGGCGTTCATCATGGTGGAGAGCTGGCGGAAGAAGATGGTGATCTCCTTCTCCTCCACCTTGGCCGGCGACAGGTCGAGGTCGTACCACGCCTTCTTGCGTACCTTGAGGTCGGTGTAGCCCTGCTTCTTGAGCTTGGCCGTGGCGATCGCCTCGCTTTTCGCCTCGATCTCACCGCGGAGCTTCTTCCCCTGGGCGTTCTTGCCCTCCCAGACGAAGGCGGTCTCACCGGTTGCGGCCATCTCCGCTCAGTCCGCCACGGTGACGCGCAGGCACTCTTCGAGCGACATCACCCCCTCCTTGACCTTGTTCAACGCCGCCATGCGTAGGGTCTTCACCCCCTTGGAGATGGCGATCTTGTTGATTTCGTCTGCGTTCTTGTTGGCGTAGACCGCCTCGCGGATCTCGTCGTAGATCGGCATCACCTGGTAGATGCCCACCCGCCCCTTGTAGCCGGTGCCGTTGCATACCGGGCAGCCCTTGCCCCGCATCGGGGTGAAGGTGCCGATCTCCTCCTCCTTGAAGCCGGCGTTGCGCAGCGCCTCGATGGGGATCTCCTCCGGTTCCTTGCACTCTTTGCAGATTCTCCGCCCCAGCCGCTGGGCGGTGACCAGGTTGACCGCCGAGCCGACCAGGAACGACTCGATGCCCATGTTGACCAGGCGCGACATGGTCGAGGGTGCGTCGTTGGTGTGCAGCGTGGCCAGCACCAGGTGGCCGGTGAGCGCCGCCTTGATGCCGATGGCCGCGGTGTCGTGGTCGCGGATCTCGCCGATGAGGATCACGTCGGGATCCTGGCGGAGGAAGGCGCGCAGCACCGCAGGGAAGTCGAGGCCGATGGCGGCGTTGATGTTGACCTGGTTGATGCCCATGAAGTTGAACTCGACCGGATCCTCGGCGGTGGAGAGGTTGATCCCCGGTTTGTTGAGTTCGCTCACCGCGGAGTAGAGGCTCACCGTCTTGCCCGATCCGGTCGGACCGGTGACCAGCACCATGCCGTATGGCTGGTGGATCGCCTCCTTGAAGTGCTTGAGATCCTCCTCCTCGTAGCCGAGTACCGACATGTCGAGCTGGAGGTTGGAGGGGTCGAGCAGGCGCAGCACCACCTTCTCACCGAAGAGGGTGGGCAGCACCGAGACGCGGAAGTCGACCGTCTTGGCCTTGGAGAGGCGCAGCTTGATCCGGCCGTCCTGCGGGATGCGTCGCTCGGAGATGTCGAGCTTGGCCTGGATCTTGATGCGGGAGACGATGGCGTCGCGCATCGACATCGGCGGGCGCATGATCTCCTGCAGCACGCCGTCGATGCGGTAGCGCACCCGGAGCGCCTTCTCGTAGGGCTCGATGTGGATGTCGGAGGCGCCGCGCTTGATGGCGTCGAGCAGGATCAGGTTGACCAGCTTGACCACCGGCGCCTCTTCGCTCTCGCTGGCCAGCACCCCCTCGTCGGTCTCGACCTCGCCGGTGTCGACCACCTCCATGTTGTCGGCCCCGAGGTCGGCCATCACATCCTCGAGCTGCTGGTCGGCGCCGCCCAGGCTGTCGAGGGTCTCCATCAGCTGCTGCTCGTCGCAGATGGCCACGTCGATCTGGTTGCCGCTGATGAAGCTCATCTCGTCGAGGGCGTGGATGTCGTAGGGGTCGGCGACGGCCAGGGTCAGCATGTTGCCCCGCTTGCGGATCGGGATCGCCTGGTTTTTGCGCATGATGTCCAGGCTGATGTTGGTCAGCTTGGGGTCGATCTCGATCCGGGAGAGGTCGACGATCGGGCGGCCGTAGCTTTCGCTGATGAACCTGGTCAGCTCTTCCGGAGTGAAGATCTTGTTCTCGACCAGCTGGCGGGTCAGGGTGTTGCCGGAGAGCTTGGCGTCCTTGACCACGGCCATCAGCTGTTCCGGGGTGATTTTGCGTTTTCTCAGCAGCACATCGCCGAGACGCGTTTGCTTCATGAATCCATCTCCCATCCCCTCATGCGTGGCGCGGTACGGCCGAGCGCGCGACAGGTCTCCTCAAGCGCCTGCTGCGGATTCAACTGCATATCATGCCAATAATAGAATGCCGCCACCCCCTGTGCAATCAGCAGAGGCAGCCCGTCGACGGTGCGGCGCCCGCCGTCGGCCGCCGCCTTGGTGAACGGGGTCTCCCCCGTCGGGCTGTAGACGGCGTCGAAGGCGGCCCCCGGCGGTGCGGTGTCGCACGGCGGCAGGATGAAGGGGAAGCCGGCATCCCCCTTCAGCCCAAGGGTGGTGGTGTTGATGATCAGGTGGGCGCGGCGGCAGGCCTGCCCCACCTCCTCCTGCCGCCAGGCGATCGGCCGGATGGCGGTGGGGCGGCCTGCGGCGCCATCGGCCAGCGCCCGGGCCCGCGCGAAGGTGCGGTTGCACAGCCGGATGCGGGGGATGCCCAGCCGCAAGGCGGCCTGCAGCACCGCCCGCGCCGTGCCGCCGGCGCCGAAGAGCAGCAGTTCCGCATCCTGCGGGTCGTCGAGCAACGCCTCGATCACTCGGCGGATGCCGATCCAGTCGGTGTTGCACCCCTGCCACCCCTGCTCGGTCCGACGCAGGGTGTTGACCGCGCCGATCGCCGCCGCATCGGCGTCGCAATCGACCAGCCGGGCGGCCTCCTCCTTGTAGGGGACGGTGACGTTGAGCCCGGCGACACCGCAGGCGTGGAGGCCGGCGAGTGCCTCCGGCAGCCGGGAGCGCTCCCCCACCGGGAAGGGGAGGTAGACGGCGTCGATGCGCCGCTGTTGCAAAAAAGCGTTTTGAAACAGGGGGGAGAGCGAATGGGCGACCGGATTGCCGATGATGCCGTAGAGGACGGTGGTGCCGCGGATGGACATGGTGTCCAATCCTTGAGCCGACGCCCGGTCGATGCAAACCGGGTCTGCGGGGCGGAATGGGAGTGGGGGGCGATGCGCCGGGCGGTTCCATGCGGGGCGTTGGGTGGTTACGGTTCGTAGTGGAGCGTCCATGGAGGGACGTGTCATGAGCGAATCGGGTACCATGGCCAAGGTCGAAAACCTCACCGATCTGCGGGTGCGTTCCATCGCCGAGGAGAACCGGCAGCTCAAGCAGCGCATGGGCGAGATCTATCAACGCCTCTACGAGAACGAGCAGCTTTTCGCCCGGCTGACTGCGATCGAGACCCGGGTGGTGCAGAGCCCAGATCCGGCGTCGCTCTGTCTGCTGGTGGTGACCGAGCTGCGTCAGGAGTTCGGGCTCGACCTGGTCCGTTTCGCCCTGATCCGCGGCGAGGCGCTGGCCGGCTGCGACTTCGATGCGCTCAGCGCCCGCCATCTCCAGTGGGTGGAGGCGAAGGATGTCGATGCGTTGGGGCTGGCCGGCCGGCCGGTGCGGCTGATCGAGGTCGACCGGCGCGATGCGGTGCGGCTGATGCAGTCCGGCGAGGAGCACATCGGCTCGCTCGCCCTGTTGCGGCTTGGCCCGCCCGATGCGCCGCTCGGCGTGTTGCTGCTCGGTTCGGCGATGCGCGACCGCTTCGCCCCCGACAAGAGTACCGATCTGCTACAGCATCTCGGGCGGATGATCGGCGTCAGCCTGGAGCACTGTGTGGCCCGCGATCATCTGGTGCGGCTGTCGGTGCGCGATTCCGAGACCGGCTGCTACAACCGCCGCTTTCTCCAGCCGATGTCGCGCCACCATCTCAGCCAGTGGTTTGGTGCCCTCTCCCCGGTTTCGGCCTGTTGCATGGGGGCGGTGGCGCCCGACGGCACCCTGATCCCGGGTGGTGTGCTCCACGCGGCGCTGATGCGGCTGGAGCGGCCGGGAGGGCGGCGCAGCGACCCGCTGGTGCGGATGGACGACGGGCAGTTCGTCCGTTTTCTGGCCGGGTGCGACGGGGCGCGGGCGGAGGCGCTCGCCCGCAGGCTGGTCGAGGAGGTGGAGCTGGGCGATGCGGTGTTGCAAGTCGGCGTGGCCACGACGGAGGAGCCGGCCCGCACCGAGGTCCGGACATTGGTCGAGCAGGCCGAGCAGGCCCTCTTCGTCGCCCGTGCACTCGGCGGCCGGCGGGTGGAGCGCGCCCGCGGCGACGAGGCGTGACGCGCCGGGGCGGGGTCCGGGCCGGCTGAGCCGGGCGATCGACCATGTACTGCACCTTTTTCCGCCTGCAGGCGCCGCCTTTTTCCATTGCTCCTGATCCGCGCTACCTCTATCCGAGCCGGCTCCATCAGGAGGCGCTGGCCCATCTGATCTACGGCATCGGCAACGCCGGCGGCGGCATCGTGGTGCTTACCGGCGAGGTGGGCACCGGCAAGACCACGCTCTGCCGCGCCTTGATCGGGCAGTTGCCCGAGCGGACCGACGCCGCATTGATCGTCAATCCGCGGCTCACCGCCCACGAGCTTCTGGCCGCGATCTGCGACGAGCTCTCCATCCGCTACGACCGCCGCCGCAAGAGCATCAAGCTGCTGGTCGACGCCATCAACCGCCATCTGCTCGCCGCCCATGCCGACGGCCGCCATACGGTGGTGATCATCGACGAGGCGCAGCAGCTCGATGCGGAGGTGCTCGAGCAGTTGCGGCTGTTGACCAATCTGGAGACCGACGAGAAGAAGCTGTTGCAGATCATTCTGTTCGGCCAGCCGGAGCTCAACGCGCTGCTCGCCCGGCCGCACCTGCGCCAGCTGGCCCAGCGCATCACCGCCCGCTACCACCTGCGGCCGCTCTCCCGCGCCGAGACCATCGCCTATGTGCGCCACCGCCTGGGGGTGGTCGGCGGCGACGGCGCCCTCTTCACCGCGCCGGCGCTCTGGCTGCTGCACCGGCTGAGCGGCGGGGTGCCGAGGATGATCAACACCATCGCCGACCGCGCCCTGCTCGGCGCCTACGCGCGCGGCCGTGGGCGGGTGGGGTGGCGCACGGTGCGTCGGGCGGCGGTCGAGGTGCTGGGTGGCGGCGCGCCCGGTCGTCCGATGGCCCCCGCCCCGGCGGCGGCCGGCGGCCGCCTGCCCTGGCTGGTGGCGTTGCTGCTGCTGGTCGTGCTGCTCTGGCTGCTGGCCGCCAATCCGCAGTTGATCGACGGCTGGCGTCGGTGGCTGATCGCGCTGCTGTCGGGGGCGGAGGGCGGCTGACGTGCGGCCGGGCTGAGCAGGGGGAGGTCGGTGTCCTACATCCTCGAGGCGCTGCAACGCGCCGATCGTGAGCGCAAGCGGGTCGAGCCGCCGTCGATCGCCCAGGTGGTGGCCCCGGGCGGGCCGCCCGCGCCGCATCCCCGGCGTGTTCTGTGGCCGGCGCTGCTCTGGCTGGCCGGCGCGTTGCTCCTGTTCGCCGCCGTCTGGCTGCTGGTGCGTGGCCACGCGGGGCCGGCGACGGCCAGCGTTGGGCAGCAGGCCCCGCAGGCAACGCTCACACCCGGTCATCAAGCCGCAGCCGATTCTACAGTGAGCGCACCGACCGCTCCGGCCACACCGATCGCACGGCGGCCGGAGGTGGCCGCGCGGATGGAGGCGGCGAAGTCCGGGGCGGGGCCAGAGTCACCCACGGCCCGTCCGTCCGTATCGCAGCCGCTCGCTGCACCGAAGCCGCCTGTCCGTCCGCCGGCGGCCCATCCTGCGGAGGCTGTCCCTGCGCCCGCGCCCCGAGCGAAGGGTGCATCTGCGCCACAGCCTTCCTCCAGCGCACAGCCGGGGGTGGGGGATGCCGCCGCTGGTGTTGTGCCGTGGGGGGCGCTGCCGCCTGGGCTGCGGGCACGGCTGCCGGCCATCCATATCGCGGCGTTGATCGATCATGCCGATCCGGCCCGCCGTCTCGCGCTGATCAACGGACGTACGCTCCATGCCGGGGAGTGGTTGGCCGAGGGGCTGCGGCTGGTTGCCATTGGCGCCGGTCGTGTTACGCTCGACTTCCACGGATACCGCTTCACCATGACCCCGTTTGATGAACCGACCCGGGGGCGTCGGGGCGATTAGCGCGAGCGCGGCGCCGGGCGCCCGTTGTTGCACGATGTGATCGACAGGAGATATGCAGCCGTGACCATTCCAGTGACGACGATGAACGATGCGCGCAAGGCGCGGGAGATCCGGGAATACTTCGACCGCAACGGACGGGTCCATCTGGTGCTCGACGCCACCCGCGACGATGTGGTGGTGCCGCCCCACCTCAAGGAGGATCCGGCGCTCTGTCTGCTGATCAGCGTGCGCATGCCGCAGCGGATCGAGATCAGCAAGGATGGGTTGAAGAGCGTCTTCTCCTTCTCCGGCCGGCCGTTCGCCTGCCATGTGCCGATGGCTGCGATCTGGGCCGCCTATCGGCCGGGAACGGCGCCGGAGGATGGGTTGATCTGGATCGAAGATATTCCGCCGAGCGTGCGTCGGGCGATGGCCTCGGTGCTGGAGGAGGCGGCGGAAGCTCCGCGCCGTGCCGCCGTCGCCCGCCGCCCGGAGGAGGGGACTGGGCGATCCTCCGACGGTGGCGGGACGGAAGGGGCGCCGGAGTCGTCGGCGCCGGAGTCGAAGCAGGAGGGGCGCAAGCCGAGGCGGGGCCATCTGCGCATTGTGTGAGGGGGCGCTGCGGCGGCTGGCCGCGCTGATCGTGCTGCTGTTGCTGGCCGGCTCGGTGTGGGCGGGGGAGGACCGCCGCTTCGTGGTCGATCTGCCGCTGCCGCCGGACGGGCGGTGGCAACAGCGGTTGGATGACGCCCTCGGCCGGGTGCTCGACCGCATCCTCCTGCCGGAGGAGCGGCCGCGGGCGCGCCTCTCCGCCCGGCGCTACCTGCTCAGCGCCGTGCCCGAGTCGCTTCCGCAGGGGGAGGGAGGCGCGCGGCAGGGGATGCGGCTCCGCTTCCGCCGCGGCGCCCTGCTCGATCGGTTGCGCGCCCAGGGGCTCCATCCGCTCGATCGGCCCCCCGCGATCGCCCTGCGGCTCGAGCTGCACGATCCCTACGGCGCCGCGCTGCCGCAGACGACGGCGCTGCTTCGCCGGCAGGCCGAGGCGGAGGCGCAGGCATTGGGGATGGAGATCTCTCCAGAGGAGGGGATGCCGCTGCGGTTGCGCTGGCGCTGGATCGACGACCGCTGGACGGCGCTCACCGTGGAGTCGGATGATCCCGGGCTGGCCGGGATGGGGGGGGAGAAGCGGGTCGATCTGCAGGCGCCGCTGCGGACCTTCGCCGAACGGTTGCGGCGGATCCTGCTGCGGGCGCGGAGCGTGGCCGCCCTGCGGTACCGACAGCCGTCCGCTGTGGCCTCTCCCGGGGCGGGGCTGAAGGAGGAGCGGCCGGAACCACCGGAGCGGCGCATCCTGCTGCGACTGCTCCGCCCGGCGACCTTGGCCGAGCAGGTGGGGCTGGAGCAGGTGCTCTCCGCCGCACCGCAGGTGGAGGCGCTTACCCCGCGGCTGCTCAGCCGCCGGGAACAGGAGTATCTGCTGGTGGTGCGCGGGACCGATTGGATCCCCGATTGGTTCGCCGCGCGCGGCATGCGCGCCCGCCCGGGGGAGGGCGACGACGAATGGCTGGTGCAGTGAGTCCGCGCTACCTCCTCAGCATTCCCAACATCCTGACCCTGGTGCGGATCGTACTGACGCCGTTGATCGCCTACGCCCTGTTGCGCGCCCGGCCGGAGATGGCCCTGCTGCTGCTCGCCGCCGCCGGGCTTTCCGACCTCTTCGACGGTGCCATCGCCCGGTTCTTCGGCCAGAAGACGGTGGTCGGCGCCTATCTCGACCCGCTGGCCGACAAGCTGATGCTGGTCACCGTCATGGTCACGCTCTTCCATCTCGGAGTGGTGCCGCTCTACCTCTTCATCGCCGTCATCTTCCGCGATGCGCTCATCGTGCTCGGCGCCATCTCCTACGAGCTGGTCACCCACGACCTGAAGATGGAGCCGACCTTGATCTCCAAGGCGACGACGGCGGCCCAGATCATCCTGCTGCTGCTCTTGATCCTCGACATGGCGCGGCCGGTGGGGGGCGGGCTGATCGGCGTGGCGACGTGGATCACCTTCGCCCTCACCGTCGCCTCCGGCCTGCACTACCTGGTGGTCTGGACGCGCAAGGCGGTGCGGGCCACCGAGTGAGCGCACAGCCGCCGCTGACCCTTCCGCTGCCCGCCCTGCTCGACTACGACGGCTGGGTCAACCATTCGGGTGTGGCCGATGGCGCCGCCGCGCTGGCCCTGTGGGCGGTGGAGGGGGGGGAGGTGTGGCTGCGTTCGTCGGTGGTGGCCGGCAAGAGCCATCTCGTGGCCGCGTTGCAGCAGGAGGTGGCGGAAGGGGGGGCGTTGCTGGCGGTGGCGTCGGGGGGGGATGGGGCGCGCCCGCCGGAGGAGCTGGTCGCCGGTTGGCTGCAGCAGTTGGGCGATGCCCGCCGCTGGCTGGTCGATGTCGCCGCCGGCGCGCTGCCTGCGGCGCAGCAGCTGGCGCTGTTCCATCTGATCGAGCGCGCCCGGCGCGACGGCCGGCCGTTGCTCATCGCCTGGCGCTGCCCGGAGGAGGGGGGCACCGTGCCGGAGCTGGCCAGCAGGCTGCGGGCGATGCGGGTGGTGGAGCTGGCTCCCCCCGTCGCGGATGCCGATCTGCTGCGGGTGTTGCGCGCCGAGCTGGACAGGATGCAGTGGAGGCTGGACGAGGCGCTGCTGCGCTACATGATCGTCCACTGCCGGCGCGATCTGGAGGGGCTGCTGGCGGCGCTCCACCGGCTCCACCGGAGGTCGCTCGCGGTGGGGATCCGGCCGTCGTTGCGCAACGTGCAGCGGCTGTTGGCGGAGGAGGCGGGGTGAGCCTCCCATCCGGCGGCCGGCTGCACATCCTGGGCATCTGCGGCACGGCGATGGCCGCGATCGCCGTGCTGGCCCGGGCGCGCGGTTGGCGGGTGACGGGCAGCGATGCCGGCGTCTATCCGCCGATGTCCGACTACCTGGCGCGTGAGGGCATTGTGGTGTACGACGGCTTCGATCCCGGGCGGGTGGCCGCCGGGCGGCCCGATCTGGTGGTGGTGGGCAACGCCCTCTCCCGCGGCAACCCCTCGGTGGAGTGGCTGCTCGATGCCGGCGTTCCCTATACCTCGGGGGCGCAGTTCGTCGGCGATCACCTCCTGCCCGGACGCCATCCCTTCGTCGTCGCCGGCACCCACGGCAAGACCACCACCGCCTCGCTGGTCGCCTGGCTGCTCGAGGTCGCCGGCCATAATCCGGGGATGATGATCGGCGGGGTGCCGCACAACTTCGGCGGCGGCGCGCGGCTGGGGAGCGGCGCCCCCTTCGTGCTGGAGGGGGACGAGTACGACACCGCCTTCTTCGACAAACGATCCAAGTTCCTCCACTACCACCCCCGCACGCTGATCCTCAACAATCTGGAGTTCGACCACGCCGACATCTTTCCCGATCTGGCCGCGATCCAGCGCCAGTTCGCCCATCTGCTGCGCACGGTGCCGCGAAGCGGCCTGGTGGTGGTCAATGGCGAGGACCGCGCGCTGGTCGAGGTGGTCGAGGGGGGCTGTTACACCCCGGTGGTCCGCTTCGCCCGTTATGGGGCGCCGGTGGAGAGCGAGTGGCAGTGGCGGCCGTGCAGCGAAGATGGCGCGCGCTTCGCCATCTACCGGCGAGGCGCGCTTTTCCTGCAGGCGTCCTGGTCGATGATCGGCGTCCACCATGTGGCCAATGCCTGTGCGGCGGTGGCCGCCTGCGCCGCCTGGGGCCTCTCCGCCGGACAGCTCAGGGAGGGGCTGGAGCGGTTCGAGGGGGTGGCACGGCGGATGACGCTGGTCGGCACCGAGGGGGGGGTGCGGGTCTTCGATGACTTTGCCCACCACCCCACGGCGATCGCCGGTGTGGTGGCGGCGATGCGCGCCCGCATGGAGCGCGAGGGGGGGGGCGGACGGCTGTGGGTGGTGGTGGAGCCGCGCTCCAACACCATGCGCGGCCGCCACCACCAGCAGCGGCTGGCGGCCTGCTTCGACGGCGCTGATCGGGTGCGCATCCTGCGGCCGAAGGGATCGCGCATGGTGCGGGGGGCGCTGCTCGATGTCGATGCGCTCTGCCGGGAGATCGGGCCGCACGCCCGCCCGATCGACGGCGTCGATGCGCTGCTGGAGGAGTTGCCCCATGCGCTGTGCTCCGGCGACGTAGTGCTGGGGCTCTCCAACGGTGGGTTCGACGGCTTCCCGCGCCGACTGCTCGATCGCCTGCGCGGAGGGGGGCAGGAGGGGGGCTTCACGCTGCTGGAGGTGCTGATGGCGCTGGCCGTGTTCGCCCTGGTCGCCGCCGCCACCTACGGCGCGCTCGGTGTGGCAGGCGACGGCTTCGTCCAGCTTCGCGCGCAGCGCAGGCAGTTGGAGGTGCAGCACTGGCTGGGGCGGCAGTTGCGCATGGACAGCGGCTTCGCCAGCGCCACCAACCTGCCGGGGGTGGTGCCGCTGGTCCTCACCAGCGACGATCGGGGCGAGGAGCAGTTCGACACGCTGGAGCTGCTGGTACGCGAGGCGGGCAAGCCCGATCTTACCCGGGTGCACTACGCGATCGACGAGGAGTCGGGCCATCTGCAGCGTAAGAGCATCGCGCTGCTGGCCCGGGAGGGGGTCACACCGGAGGTGTGGGATATGGGGGCGGTGCGCTCCTTCTCGGTCGAGGCGCTCGACGATCAGGGGCAGTGGCGGCAGGAGTGGCGGGAGAAGCCGTTCCGCTGGCCGCGTGCGCTGCGGGTGCGGGTGCGCGACGGCCGTGGGGAGCGGGAGTGGTTCCTGCCGCTGTTCCACCACGCTGGCGGACCGACGTGAAGCCGGACGGTCCACGGACGGATGGACGTGTTGCGATTCGATCATGGAGGATGCGGTACGGAGGGAATCGATGCCGGATTTGTTGCGATCGGAGATCGCAATCGGGCTGATGCTTTCGGCGGCGATGGTGGGCCCGGCCGTGGGCGTCCACGCCGCCGAGTGGCACACATCGGCCGATTTGCGCGAGCGCTACCAGTCGTTCACCAACCTCGATTTCAATGCGGCGAAGAACGATCGGCGGTGGGAGTTCGACTCCCGCCTGTTTCTCGAGAGCCGGACCGAGTTCGGCAACGGCCTTTCGCTCTACCTGCAGCCGCAGGCGATCCTGATCCGCAACAGCGATCAGAGCCAGACTCCGCAACAGCAGAACCTGACCCAGTCCGACCTCTATCAGGCCTGGCTGCAGTACCGCAGGGACCACTTCTCCCTCCGGCTGGGGCGGCAGACGCTGGTCTATGGCGACCAGCGGCTGCTCGGTCACCTGGGGTGGAAGGATGTCGCCCGCACCTTCGACGGGGTGAAGTTCTCGCTTCGGCTCGATCAGATCAAGGTCGACCACTTCATCGTCCATCCGGCCGATCTCACCAGCATGACGCCGACGGCAACCGCGCCGCATGGCCAGTCGCTGGTCACCTGGGAGGATCGGCGGCTGATCGGGGTTTACGCCACCTACGAGCCGCGCAAGGGGAATGGGCTGGATGGCTACTGGATCAACTGGATGCATGGCGCCCAGGCGGCTGCCGGGACGGTCGGGCGCAACATCCACACCTTCGGCGCGCGGCTGTTTGGTGCCGGCATGGGCTTCGATGCCACCGCCGAGGCGGTGTTTCAGCGCGGTGACTGGGTCGGCGGCGTATCGCAGAGGGCGTCGGCTTACGCCATCGTGGCCGGCTACACGCTGAATGGGTGGCACACCCGGCTGGGGATCGAATACGACTTCAGCCCCGGCGACGACAAGGGCGATGCCGCCACCCACAAGGACTTCGTCTTCCCCTTCCATACCAACCACGCCCACTACGGCGAGATGGATCGATTCTCGTGGGCCAACATGCGGGATCTGCGGCTCTCGCTCAAGAGCGCGCCGACCGAAGGGCTGGCCTTCAAAACCGATCTCCACCTCCTCAGGCTGGACAAGGCGCAGGGGGACTGGCTCAACGTGGTGGGCACCGCGCCGCTCTACAAGGGGGCGGCGGGCTACACCCAGACCAGGGCCGGCACCGAAGTCGACATCAAGCTGATCTACCAGCCGGCGGGGGTGCAGGGGTTGAAACTGGTCGGTTTCTACGGCCTGTTCACCCCCGGTGCCGCGGTCTCCGAGCGCAACGGCGGGCATGCGGACGGCGCGCGCTTCGGCTATCTGATCGGGCGGTATCGGTTCTGATGGGTGATGGAATCGCAAAAAGTCCGTTCGTGGGCTTTTTGCTCGACGGGGATCGAAGGGATCATGTCACCGACGATCGCCCGGGCCGATAGGCCCCACGGGGGCTTCGGCGATCCGATCGGCATGTGCGGGCGGAGCTGTCCGTTGCGGGACGCCCGCCGCGGAGGAGGGGAGGAGATCCCTCCCCGGTCGGTTCCGCCGCCGGCGCGCTCAGACGGTGCGCCGGCTCATGTAGTCGCGTACGAAGGTCTGGACGGTGTAGACCAAGAGCAGCCCCATGGCCCCCGTCCCCAATGCCTTGACCGCCCACTGGTTGCTCACCGAGATGGCGATGATCGAGACCAGGCCGACGGTCAGCATGGTCAGGATCGATACGATGGAAAGCCTCATGTGATGCACTCCTTTGTGTTGTTGGATGTTGTCTTTCTTGCGACCGTGGGTCGCAAGGCGGGGCGCATTCTCTTTGGGGAGGGTGAGAAGAGTGTGACCGGTTCCGAAACGCCGTTTCATGAAGCCGTGTTCATGATCGAATCGCGATGCATCCGCCCATGGGCCTGCCTCCTCCGTCCGACGGCGGGGTCCGTCGGACTCCGGGCGGGGTGCGGCGGCGGTGGGATGCCTACCGCATGCGCCGGTGCGCCGGCTCAGGCAGCAGTGACGAGACATCGCCGCCCATGGCCGAGATCTCGCGGATGAAGCGGGATGAGACGAAGGTGTACTCCTCGCGCGCCATGACGAAGGCGGTTTCGATGGTGGGGTCGAGCCGGCGGTTCATCGTGGCCATCTGGAACTCGTATTCGAAGTCGGAGGCCGCGCGCAGGCCGCGCAGGATGGCGCAGGCGCCACAGGCATGGGCGAACTCGACCAGCAGGCCGTCGAAGCCGGCCGCCTCCACCCGCGGCATGCCGGCGAAGGTCTCGCGTACCATGGCCAGCCGCTCCTCATGGCTGAAGCAGGGGCGTTTGTCGGGGTTGGTGGCCACGCCGACGACGATGCGGTCGAACAGCTTCAGCCCGCGTTGCACCACATCCACATGGCCGAGCGAGATGGGGTCGAAGGTACCGGGGTAGACGGCGGTTCGGCTCCGTTCCGGGCTCTGTCGCATTCTTGATCCCATCGCAAAAAGTCCCTCCATGGACTTTTTGCTCGATGGCGATCGAAGAGCGTGGTTTTCGATCGCCTTACAAAACCGTCGGTTGCATGCGCAACCTTCGGATTTGCGCGACCATCCTGGTCGCGGATGATGGTTTCGCAAGAAACCGTCATTCCTCCGCAAGCCGCAGGAAATGCAGCGTGGATTCGCCGTAGCGCCGCACCTCGTCGTCGACCACGGCGGCGGGCCATGCGGGCATGCTGGCGCCGGCCGTTTCGATCACCAGCCATTCGCTCCGGATCCGGTGGCGTTGCAGCAGGGGAATCAGCCGCTCCGGCCAGGCGCTGCGGTAGGGGGGATCGGCGAAGATCAGGGTGAAGCGGGATCCCGCAAGCCGGGTGAGGGCGCGCCCGACGTCTCCGGGGAGGATGCGCCAACAGCGCTCCAGTCCCCAGGCGCGGCGCAGCTCCTCCATCCGGGCGACCGCCTTCCGGTCACGTTCGATGGAGAGGGCCGACGCAGCCCCGCGGGAGAGCGCCTCCAGCGCGATCATGCCGCTGCCGGAGAAGCAGTCGAGCACCCTCCCTCCCTCGATGGGGCCCAGGATGTTGAACAGCGCCTCGCGCACCCGGGCGGTGGTGGGGCGTACGCCGCTCCCGCATCCGCCGCGCACTCTGCGGCCATGGAGGCGACCGGCGGTGATCCGCATCCCCCCGCTCCGTTCAGTCCGGCCGAACGGGGTGGCGGGCGCCGGCCACGGGGCTAGTGGAGTTGCAGCTTCAGCATCCTGCCGCCGGTGAACTTGGCGATGTTCTGGAAGGCGACCTCGGTGTCGGGGTCGTTGATGGCCAGCGGCAGGGTGAAGACCGGCCGCGGGATGCTGTGGTAGTGGACCACGTCGGTGGGTGGTTCGTCGCCGATCAGCATGTAGGCGCCCGGCTGCGGCCCCTTGCTCAGTTCGTCGAAGGTGTGGCCGATGGTCTCGTCGGCGCCGACGAATGGAGCCTTCTGCAGCAGCTGGTCGAACATGGCACCGGTGGTGCCGTGGAAGGTGCCGATCCGCCGGTCGGCGTACCAGCTCACAGCGCTGATCTGTTTGCCGGAGCGGATGGCGATCACCCGCAGTACCGGGATGAGGAAGGCGGTCACCCCGTGCATCGAGCCGGTGGCGTCGACCACCATGTGCAGATCGTGGCCGGGGATCTTCTTCAACCCGGAGATGAAGAGGTCGAAGTCGCGCTTGCCCCTGCCGCTGCCGACGCCGGCGCTCTTCAGTACCCGGGCGATCTGCTGCTGCACGTCGCTGCCGGCCACCTGGTTGAGTTCGTCCTGAAGCTGCGCGTTGCGTGCATCGGCCGCGGCCAGCTCCGCCCGGAGCCGGGCGATCTCCTCCATCGTCTCCTTGCTGTTGCCGCTGCTCATCCCTTGTGAGTAGATCACCACCAGGGCGAACATGAAGACGAAGGCGGCCAGCATCAACAGCGCCATGTCGGAGAAGACCTCGAAGATGCTCTCCGAGCCTTCGCGGTGGCGGCGGCGGACGCTCATCGTATCGCAGGTCGGGCGCGCGGCGCGCGGCTGGCTTTTTGCGATCGCATCAATGATCGAATCACAAAAAGTCCGTCCGTGGACTTTTTGCTCGACGGGAATCGAAGGGCGCGGTCTTCGATTCCCTTACAAATCCATCGCTTGCCTGCGCAAGCGCCTGTTTTGCGCGGCCGTCCATGGCCGCGGATGCCGGCCTCTTGCGAGCCGTCATCAATACTTGCCGCGGATGCGGTTCCACCAGTCGCCGATCGCTCCGGCCTTGTGCCGCAGACGTTTCTGCAGGCGGAGTTCGCTGCGCAGCAGGCTGGCGTAGTAGCGGTGGATGGAGATCGCCTTGAGCAGATCCTCCCCTTCGCCCACCTCCTTGATGGTGTCGTTCAGCCGGGTGACCTCGTCGTTGAAGGCCGCCACCGTCTTGCCGCCGTCGCGAAAGAGGTCGTGCAGGGCGAGGATGCGGCGCTCCAGCTGTTGCACCTGCTGGTTGAGCAGCCGGATGTCCCGCTCCGGTGTGGGGGCGAGGTCGGCGGCGGCGTAAACCAGACTGGAGCGCATCATCAGATCCTGCAGGCCGTCGATGGAGGAGTCGGTGATCCAGGCGAAGACGCGCAACAGGATGCCGCCCAGGATGGAGCCGAGCAGGGTGGTGTAGAAGGCGATGCCCATGCCGGACATGGCGCTGCTCAACCCCTCCAGCATCAACTGCTGGTCGTCGCCGATGGCGGCCAGCGCGCCGTTGAGCCCGGAGAGGGTCATGGTCATGCCGAGCACGGTGCCGATCAATCCCATGGTGATCAGCAGGTTGCCCAGCAGGCCGACGAACCTGCTCGCCCGGTGGTGGGCGGCGAACTCCACGTCGACCAGTGCGGCGATGTCCGGGGTCGTGCCCTGTTCGCTGATGTGCTGCAGTGCGGCGATGAAGCGGTCGACCACACGCCGCCGTTTGGGGCGGACGCCGCCCAGCCCCTTGCGCCGCATCACCGTTTCGATCCGGTAGCCGCGGAACCATTCGCCGGTGAGCAGCAGGGCGTGGACGAAGCTGATCAGCAGCCCGAAGAGGAAGACCGCGCTGATCAGCCAGGTGATGCGGCTGGCGTCCTGGTGGATGAACTGGAAGATGTCGGCCTTGTGGTAGAGGATGACGAAGACGAAGCCGGCGGTGGAGAGCCAGGCCAGCCACAACACCAGCGTCTTCAGCCCCCGCTGGTCGAAGGCCTTCTGGGTTACCGGCGGCATGGGGTCAAGGTTCCGCTCCGGGGTGCCATGTGATCACCTCCTCCGTGGTGGGGCAGTCGATGCTATCCCGAGGCAGTTGCGACTCCAAACGGGCGACCCGCTCGGGATCGGCTCGGGTCTCCGGGTGTTTGGCGATCAGGTAGGAGCAGATGTCGCAATACTCCTCGATCGATTCCTCGTAGGTGCCGATGCGCCGGGCGGTGGCGACGATCTCCTCCTTGTCGGCGGCGATCAGCGGGGAGAGCAGCGGCAGGTCGGAGGCCGAATAGATGGCGTGAATGTTGTGCAGCGTCTGGCTGGCCACCTGGCCGAGCGAGTCGCCGGTGACCAGCGCCCGCGCCCCGTGGGTTGCGGCGATCGCCTCGGCGGTGCGGATCATCTGTCGTTTGTAGAGGACCATGCGGTAGGTCGCCGGTACGACGGCGATGGCGTGGCGCTGGTAGCGCTCCATGTCGACCAGAAAGAGGCGGATCGCGCCGCAGTAGCGGGCCAGCCGTCGGCTCAGGCGGCGGATCTTGCCCAGGTCGCGGTTGAGGGTGCTGTTGTAGCAGTGGACCAGCAGCACCTCCATGCCGCGCTTCATCATGGCGTAGGCGGCGACCGGCGAGTCGATCCCGCCGGAGAAGAGCACCGCACCTCGGCCGGAGCAGCCCACCGGCAGCCCTCCGATCCCCGGTCGCTTCTCCACCATCAGCCAGGCGGTGTCGCTGCCGATCTCGATCTGCAGGTGGATTTCCGGCCGGTCGAGGTCGACCCTCATACCCAGCTGCTGCTTGAGGAAGCCGCCCACCTCCCGGCTCACCTGCGGTGAAGTGAGCGGAAAGCGCTTGTCTGCGCGATGGCAGGAGACGCGGAACGGGCGCCCCTGCAGCCCGTCACCGTAGCGTGCGACGATCATGGCGCGCCCAAGCTGTTGCATGGCCGCCAGCTCCGGGGGGCAGCAGCGCACCGGGGCGAAGTTGCGCACGCCGGGGATCAGCGCCAGATGGTCGAGCAGGGCGGCGTCGATCTGTTCGACCCTGAGTACGACCCTCCCGTGGTGGCCCGCCTCGATCCGCCCTCCGGTCAACCGTTGCAAGGCGTCGGTCAGCTTGCGTTCGAACCAGCGGCGGTTGCGCCCCTTGAGGGCGATCTCGCCGTAGTGGATCAGGATGCGCGCCGTGTCGTCCACCTCCGCAGGCTAGCGCCCTCTCTTCCGCTCTGCAGCACGGACGATGCTCGGCGGGCAGCGGGGGTTGGCCTCGCTCGCCCGGCCGGCTCCCTCCCCGCCGGCGGCAATCCTTGCCGCCTCCTCCTCCGGTGCTCGCGCGCAATCCGTTGAGAATCCTTGCGTTCCAATGCGGCACGGTTCCTGCTTGCAGGCAACTGCGCCGGGGCCTTGTGCACCGGCGTCGAGCCGAGACCGTCCATGTGAGGAGGTATCCCGCCATGCTCAAGCCGACACTGCCCGATCCGGTGACCTCCAAGGCGCATCAGACCGCCGGAAACCGGACGACCGACCTCGGCCAGAAGCAGATCTTTCTCAAACTTCTCGTCGCGCAGATGAAGTTCCAGGATCCGCTCAAGCCGCAGGATCCGACCAAGATGTCGTCGCAACTGGCGCAGTTCAACACACTGGAGGCGCAGCTCAATGCCAACAAGCTGCTGGAGAAGCTGGTGGCGGCCCAGAGTTCGGGCAAGAGCGCGTCGGCCTCGCCCGCCTCCTATCTGGGTAAGACCGCCACCGTGCCGATTACCTCGCTCGATTACGGCGGCGGCACGCAGAGCTTCGACGTCGGCCTGATGCAGGACGCCCATCAAGTGCTGGCGGTGATCAGCGACACCAACGACATCCCGATACGCTCGATCAACCTCGGGGCACTCACAGCCGGCAGCCACCAGGTCACCTGGGACGGCAAGACCGACCAGGGGACGCCGGCGCCGACCGGCCACTACAAGCTCAAGGTGGTGGCCGCCGACGCCTTCGGCAAGCCCGTCGAGGCGCAAGCGCAGCGCTCCGGCCAGGTGACCTCGGTCCGCTTCGGCAAGGACGGCGGCGTCAAGCTGATGGTCAACGGCCAGGCGGTCGACATCGGCGCGATCACCCAGATCAGCCTCTAGGGAGGACGCGATGGGGATGTACAGCTCGATCTACACCGCCAAGAGTGGGATGATGGCCTTTTCGCAGGGGACCAACGTCATCGGCGACAACCTGGCCAACAGCAATACCGTCGGGTTCAAGGGGAGCACGCTGCTCTTCTCCGACGTCATGACCCGGGCGGCGGGGGCGAAGAGCTTCCATGCGGCGCAGGCGGCCGCCGGCGTGCGGTTGGCGAAGGTCGGCCGGGACATGCGGCAGGGGCAGGTCGAACACACCACCAACGGGACCGACATGGCGATCAGCGGTGCGGGGATGTTCGCGCTTCGGGATCCGGTCAGCGGCAACACCTTCTACAGCCGTGCGGGCCATTTCCTGCTCGACAAGAACTTCAAGCTGGTCAACGAGCAGGGGATGATCGTGCAGGGATGGCAGAAGAGCGCGACCGGCGCCACCATCGGTACCAAGCCGGTCGATATCGACATCGGCCTCTTCTCCGGGGCCTCGCCCGCCGATCTCGCCAACAACCGGATCGTGATCGCGGCCACCCCCTCGACCACGGCCAACATCGGTGTGACGCTGCCGGCCAACGCGGTCCGGCCGAGCGCCCCTCTCTTCGACCCCAACGATCCGACCAGCTACAACTTCAAGACCGATCTGGTGCTGTTCGACGCCAACGGTACCAAGCACACCACCAGCCTCTACTTCGTCAAGCAGGGAATGGACGCCAACGGCAACGCCGTCTGGGACTGGCATCTCTCGGTCAAGGGGGATGAGCTCACCGGAGGGACGGCGAACGACGCCAATACCCAGGTGGAGGTGGGGGGCAGCTCCTACACCAGCGGAGCGGCGCTCCCCGCCGGTACCCTGCCGCAGGGGACGGTGATCGCTCCCTCGACCACCCTGAGCGCCGCGGTGACCGGCGCATTCACCCTGATCGATCAGAACGGCAACAGCGCAGCCATCCCGGCCGGCGCCTGGACGGCGGGGACGACGCTGGCCGCGGTGGCTGCCAACGCCGGGTTGGCCAACACCGGTTTCTACCGCATCGGCAGCGGCGGCATCACCGTGCCGGCGGCCACCGTCGGCGGCACCAGCCCGCTGATCCAGCTGCCGGCGACCCCATCGACGGTGACCGGCGGTGTGGTCGATCCGGCCGTGGCGACGGCGCAGCGGTTGGAGTTCGACGGCACCGGCGCACTGGTCAACGAGTATGCACCGACCGTCTCCATCCCGTGGAACGGGGCCGCCGCCGGTGCGATCAGCCTCAACATGGGCTCGGCCACCACCATCGATGCGCAGGGGACCACCGGCACGGGGACCGACGGCACCCTGCAGGTCGGCGATGCCTTTGCCGCCACCTCGGTGACGAGCGACGGCTATGCCCAGGGAACGCTGGACCGGCTGGAGACCGACGCCACCGGTGTGATCTACGGGCTCTTCACCAACGGCCGGCGCGTCCCGCTGGCGCAGGTGGCGCTGGCCGCCTTCGGCAATCCGGCGGCGCTGGAGCGGATGGGGGGCAACCTGCTGCAGGCCTCCGCCGCATCGGGCAAGGCGACGATGCAGGCGCCGACCACCGGCGGTATGGGGACGATCATCGGCTCCGGGCTGGAGCAGTCCAATGTCGATCTGGGCGACGAGTTCGTCAAGCTGATCGTGCTGCAGCGATCCTTCGAGGCCAACTCCAAGAGCCTGACCACCACCGACCAGATGCTCTCCATGCTGGCGCAGCTCAAGCGCTGATCCGGGCGCCTGCCGATGCGCGGTGGCGCGCCCGGCGGACGGCCCCTTCTACGCCGCCTTGCAGTTCGCCGTTTGCGGGGCGCTCATGATCCGGTCGCAACGATGATTCCGTGGAGGCTTCGCCCCACGGCGTCGAAGAGCACGGCCTTCGATCGCCTTACAGCAGCGTCGCCTGCCTGCGCAAGCTCCGGATTTGCGCGGCACGCCAACGCCGCGATGCCGCCTTCTTGCGAAGCCACGCATGGATGCTTGCATGGTTGTGCGTCTGGTGAGGTGCAGGATGTTGGTGACAGTTGTTGACAAACAACGGGGTTGCACGGAGCGTTGCAGAGCTCGACCACGGTGTTGCCCGTTGGATGAACTGCTGGTTTTTACAACATAAATGATGGAATCGCAAAAAGTCCGTCCGTGGACTTTTTGCTTGACGGGTATCGAAGAGCGTGGTCTTCGATACCCTTACAAATCAATCGCTTGCTTACGCA
>RFFX01000089.1 GCA_003696765.1 Zetaproteobacteria bacterium
GCTCCCCCCCTGCGCAACCGTCGGCCCGCCCCACCGCCGGCATGACCCGGCAGGAGATCGACCGCTACATCAGCCGCATGCAGCGCAAGGTACAGCGCCACTGGAAGGTGCCGGCCGAACGTCCGGGGCGACTGCGCGATCCCGAGGTGGTGCTCGAACTCGACCGGGACGGATCGATTCGGAGCATTACCATCAGCCGCAGCTCCGGCGATCCGTTCATGGACCGGTCGCTGATCCAGGCGATCCGGGCGGCGGCCCCCTTCGACCTGCCCGCCGACCACTTCGAGCTCTTCCGCACCAACCGCATCACCTTCCATCCGCTGCGTTGACCATCGCCGCCCTGCGCCGCTTGCGCCCTCCCGCTCCGCGCCGACCGGCCGACTGGCTGGCCATGGCGATCTTCGGCTGGCTGGCCTGGGGGCCGCTGCGGCTGATCCTCGCAGGCCATGCCAACAGCTACCTGATATTGATGCTCGCCTTCTACCTGCTGCTGGTGCTGGTCTACCTCTTCCGGCCGCCGCCGGCCGTACCGGCGATCGGCCCGCTCGAGCGCCACCTGCCGCTGGCCGTCACCTTCGCCCCCGCCGCCATCCTCAGGCTCCACCCCACCGCCGCCCCGCCGCAAGGGGCCATCCTCACCTGCAGCCTCGGCGTGGCACTGGCGCTGTGGGGGCTGATCCATCTGCGCGGCAACTTCTCCATCATGGTCGAGGGGCGCGCGCTGGTCACCTCCGGCCCCTACCGCTGGATCCGCCACCCGATCTACCTGGGCGAGATCATCACACTGGCCGGGCTGGTCTGGCTCTCGCCCCACCCGGTGACCATCGCCGGCGCCCTGCTGATCGGCTGCGGTCAGTTGTGGCGCGCCTGGCTGGAGGAGCGTAAACTCGCTCGCTGTTTCGGCGACCGTTTTGACGCCTACCGCCGGCGCAGCGTATGGTTTCCCGCACCGGGGGCCGGCCGGGATGGGGCGCCGCCGCCCCCCAGCGGAGGCTGATCCCCCCGCCACACCCCCGCAGAGACGCCGGAACGCGCTCCATGCCGGCTCCAGCGGCCGGCCCCGCGGCCAGGGAGGGCCGCGCACGAGACAAGCCTGCGCAGTCCGATCGAGAACCGCGCTCGTTGCCCGCCCAGGTGGAACGTCCATGGAGGGACCTCTTGCGATCCGATCATGAACTTCGCCAGGATGATGCAACAGGCCAAGGCCGTTCAGGAGAAGATGCAGGCCCTGCAGGAGGAGGTGGCCGCCATCGACGTCGCCGGTGAGGCCGGCGGCGGCATGGTCACGGTGCGGATGAACGGCGAGCACCGGGTGCGCTCGGTGACCATCGACGAGGCCATCTGGCAGGAACGGGACCGGGCGTTGCTCGAAGACCTGGTGGCCGCCGCCTGCAACGACGCCGCCGCCCGGGTGGACGAGGTGGTGCGGGAGAAGCAGAGCGCCGCCTTCTCCGGCCTGCCGCTGCCGCCCGGATTCTCCCTTTGACCGGACTGCCGGCGCCGCTGGCGGCGCTGGTCGAACACCTCTCCACCCTGCCCGGCGTCGGGGCGAAATCGGCCCTCCGAATGGCTGTCGACCTGATCGGCCGTCCTCCGGACGAGGCCAGGGCGTTGGCCGAGGCGATCGCCGGGCTCCATCAGCAGATCGGATTCTGCCCCGAATGCGGCTGTTTCCGCGAGGCGGGGGGCTGCGCGCTGTGCAACGACCCCCGGCGCGACCACGCACTCGTCTGTGTGGTCGAGCAACCGGTCGATGTCCTGATGATCGAACGCAGCGGCTTTCCGGGCGTCTACCACGTACTGCACGGCCGGCTGAGCCCGGTGGACGGCGTCGGCCCGGAGTCGCTCACGCTGGACCGGCTGGAACGGCGCATCGCCAAGGGGGGGATCCGCGAGCTGGTGCTGGCCACCAGCGCCACCGTCGATGGTGAGGCGACCGCCTACTACATCGCCCACCACATGGGGAGGGATGGCGTGCGGATCTCGCGCATCGCCCGCGGTGTGCCGGAGGGCGGGGAGCTGGAATACATCGACGAGTTCACCATCTCCCGCGCGATCGAAGCCCGCACGCCGTGGGAGGGCTGATCCGCGGACGTGCGCAACGGCTGCTGGTCGGCGGTGAGGCGCTGGTCCGCCACGGCGGAAACCAGACCACGCTGGTCGGCGGAGCGCTCCCCGGGGAGGAGATCCGCTTTCACCCCTCCGGCCGCCACCGCGGGGCGGCGCGTGGCCGGCTGGCCCATGTCGACACCCCGGCGGCGGAGCGGATCACCCCGCGCTGCCCGGTGGCCGGCGAATGTGGCGGCTGCGCCCTCCTTCACCTCCATCCGGCGGAGCACGGCCGATTGCAAAGGGAATGGATCGAAGAGCACTACCGGCGGGCGCTCCCTCCGGGCCGGAGGGCCGAACCGCTGCCCGGCGCGCCGGATCGGCCGCGCAGCCGCTGCCGCCGCCGGCTGCGCTGGCACCTGGAGTCCACGCAGGGGCGCTTCCTCCTGGGCTTCCACGCCGTGCGAAGCCGCAAGGTGGTCGACGCCGCAGGCTGCATCACGGCCGATCCTCTGCTCGCGGGGCTCCACCCGCGCATCCTCCATGCCCTGGAGCGCGGTGCGCTCCCCCCCTTCACCACGCTGACCGCCACCCGGCTGGAGGACGGCATCCACCTGCTGCTCGACGGTTGCGCACACATCGACGAGGGCGATCCCCCCTTCACCGAACAGGCGACGCTGCCGCTGCAGTGGTGGCGGCGCGGCGACGACGGCGGCCTGCGCCCCTGGGGGCGGCCGGTGCACACCTTCCACGACATGCTCCCCTCCTGCCGGGGCGGCTCCATCGCGCTGGAGATCGGCCCGGACGACTTCATCCAGTCCGACGCCGAGGCCAACCGCGCCATGATCCGCTGGATCATCGAACAGGCCGGCCCTGCACGGCACATCGTCGACCTCTTCTGCGGCGCAGGCAACTGCTCCCTGCCGCTGGCGCGTCCCGGACGCACCATCGTCGGCGCCGATGCCGATGCGGCATCCGTCGCCCGCGCCGAACGCAACGCCCGACGGATCGATGCCGGGGCACGCTATCGAACCGTCGATCTGCTGCGCCCCTTCGATCCCGCCCCATTCGCCGGTGCCGACCTGCTGCTGCTCGACCCGCCGCGCAAGGGGGCGCGGCGCGTCGTCGCCATGATCCAGCGGCTCCTGCCGAAACGGGTGATCATGATCCACTGCGACCCGGCATCCGGCGGCCGCGATGCAACGCTCCTGGCCGAAGCGGGATGGCGGATGGAGGGGCTCTTCAGCCTGGAGATGTTCTCATGGAGCGGACGGGTGGAGACGATCTCGCTCTGGCGTCATCCCGGCCCGGAGAGGCGGTCGGCATGACGGCGGGCCCGCCGGAGCAGCCGCCCGTGCAACCGCGCCACTTCTTGCCGCAGCCGGTCCATTCCGTCGTTGTTGTCGATGACGACATCGGCCTTCGGTGGTCGTTGCAGCCGGTCGATGGCGTCGAAATACTCCGCCGCCCGCCCGCCGCGCGCAGCCACCCTCCGTCGCCGTAGGGGGCGTGCGGCCTGCACCCCGACCACCACGTCGACCAGATGCGGTCGATCGCGCAGCGCCGATGCCTCCACCACGCAGACGCCCTCCTGCCGGGCGATCCACCCCTCCGCCTCGCGCCAGATCAAGGGGTGCAGCAGCGCCTCCAGCCGCCGCAACGCCGCCCGATCGGCGAAACAGCGCGCCGCCAACGCCGCGCGATCGACCACGCCGTCGCACACCACCTCCGGACCGAACGCCCGGGCGATCCCGGCGGCGATCTCCGGCCGTTGCTGCAAGGCGCGACCGACGGCATCGAGATCGAGCACCGGCACCCCCATTCCGGCGAGAAGGGCGGAAACCGTGCTCTTGCCGCTGCCGATCCGGCCGGTGACCGCCGCCACAAGCGGACGATTTCCGTTTCTTGACAGCATAGGGACGGATTGTACCGTTCGCCTGCCTTCCCCGGTAGCTCAGTTGGCAGAGCGGGTGGCTGTTAACCACCTTGTCGCTGGTTCGAGTCCGGCCCGGGGAGCCAGATTTCAATCCGCCAACTCTGGCGGTTCTTAGTTAACGCGAGACCCCGTCGGGATGACCCGGCGGGGTCTTTGCTTTTCTCCTTGATTGACCCGGGCCATCCCTGGCCCTCGCCCTTGCGGGCGCGCCTTCGATGCGTCCTAATCGGCTTTCTGCCGATTTGTCACGCGGAGTTACGGCCCCGCGTACTTCCCCCTTGATTCTCCGGTTCGAGATGAAGCACGTGGGGTCCAAGCGCACCCCCACGGTTGCAAGCGCAACCCACGCATATCCTCTTCGAACTCTCCGATTCTCCGTTTCACAGCCCGTCTTGTTCAACAGCCAGGTTGCAGGCGGGGTACCCACCCGACGTTTCGAACTCCCCTCCGGTAGGTAACTTAAGCGTTGTTCCGGTGCCGCGACCGGCTCCTGCACCACGCCCATGTCCTCAACATCAGCGGCAAAAGCTGGCGACTGAAAGCGCTCGAACAGGCCGCAAACCGCGTCGCACGCATCCAACAAAACCAGAGCTGAGAAAAGGAGAAACGATCATGAACCCAAGCGCCATTCATCGCGACACACCCGTAACACAAGATGTCGCCTTATCCCGTAAAGGTAGGTGTCGTTTGACAGTTGTACGGCGAGCTCCTGACCTTCGACGATCCCGAAACCCGCCTCCCGGCCATCGACCGCCTCGAGGGCTTCCTGCCCGGCGGGCCCAGCCTCTACAGGCGTGTGCTGGTGCCGGCAAGTACACGAGGACGCCGCGTCCTGGTCTGGCTTTACGTGGAGGGCGCCGGCATGCGCCGTCCTGCCC
>RFFX01000090.1 GCA_003696765.1 Zetaproteobacteria bacterium
AACGGCTGCGAGCTGGAGATGCATGCCGCGGGCAACCCCTTCTACGACATCGAGCGCTTCGGCATCCACTTCACGGCCAGCCCCCGCTTCGCCGACATGCTGCTGGTCACCGGGCCGGTGGGCATCAACATGAAAAAGGCGCTGGAGATGACCTACGAGGCGATGCCCCGGCCGGGGCTGGTGGTGGCGATGGGCGACTGCGCCGCCGACTGCGGCCTCTTCGGTCGGAACAACTATGCCATCGCCGGAGCGGTGGCCGACATCATCCCGGTCGATGCGGTGATCCACGGCTGCCCGCCCACCCCGGTCGATCTGATTCAGGGGATCCTGGCGGCGATTGAGGGGCAGGATGGTACCGCACAAGGCGCGTAGGGGGTCGATGGGGGCGACTGCTGCGTTCGCCGGCGGATCAGGCTAGGGTGGCTCGCATGGCGGCTGTAGCGAAGGGGCGGAAACAGCAGGCGGGAGGGCGCAGATATCGGGTGGAGCTCGGTGCGCGCGCTTACGACATCGTCATCGAGCCGGGCGCGCTCGATCGCCTCGGCGCCGGTATGACGCAGGTGCTGGGGGCGCCCGGACGGGCACTGGTGGTCAGCGACCGGGTGGTGGCCGATCTCTATCTGGAGCAGGCCCGGCAGTCGCTGGCTCAGGCGGGCTGGCGCAGCCATGGGCTGGTGCTGCCGGAGGGGGAGTCGGCCAAGACGGTGGAGAACTGGTCGCGGATCCTCGATTGCCTGATGGAACACAAGCTGGCGCGCAACGAGCCGGTGGTGGCGCTGGGCGGCGGGGTGGTCGGGGACATGGCAGGTTTCGCCGCCGCCTGCTACCGGCGCGGCGTGCCGCTGGTGCAGGTGCCGACCACGCTGCTGTCGCAGGTCGACTCCAGCGTTGGCGGCAAGACGGCGGTCAACCATCCGCTGGGCAAGAATATGATCGGCGCCTTCTACCAGCCGCGGCTGGTGTGGATCGATCCGACGGTGCTTGCCACCCTCGATGTGCGGCAATACCGCGCGGGGCTGGCCGAGGTGATCAAGTACGGGCTGATCCGCGATGCCGCCTTCTTCCATCGGCTGGAGGAGTTGATGCCGCAGCTGCACCGGCTCGATGGGCAGGCGGTCGCCGAGGTGATCCACACCTCCTGCCGCCACAAGGCGGAGGTGGTGGTGCGCGACGAGCGCGAGGCGGGTGAGCGGGCGCTGCTCAACCTCGGCCACACCTTCGGCCACGCCATCGAGGCGATGACCGGCTATCGACGCTACCTGCACGGGGAGGCGGTGGCGATCGGCATGCGCATGGCCGCCCGGCTCTCCGAGCGGTGCGGCATGGCGCAGGCCGGGCTGGAGGAGGCGGTGGTGGCCATGCTGCGCGCGGCCCGGCTGCCGGTCGATGTGCCGTCCTTCGCGCCGGAGCGTTGGCTTGATGCCATCGGCCACGACAAGAAGAACCTGGGGGAGCGGTTGCGGTTGGTGTTGCTCAACCGCATCGGCGCGGCGCAACTGGTCGATCGGATCGGCCCCGAGGAGATCGAATCGCTGCTGTCGGACTATCGGGAATGATCTGCATCATTCATCATCATCATTGGGGTCGGACCAAGGCAACATGCTGATATGTCGCGATTTTAAGGTCGAAAACAGGCGTTTTTTGGGCTTAGGTTGCCTTTTTTGCCGGCAAAAAGCAGCTGCTAACGCCGGGTGCCCTTCCACAGCGATGCTTAGAGGATCGTTTTTGGGGTCAAAAAGGGCCCTCTAAGCCCGTTTTGCGGCCCGTTTTCTGCTGATCTTCTTTTTATAACAGTATATTGGCTTGGTCCGACCCCGCTGGTGTCCCTGGCCGCCGGCTTCTTCGAGTGAACAATGAATGATATGATTTGATATTCACTAGCCGGTCGCTAGGCTGCGCGCATGGATTCCGTGGATGCCATCCTGCAGGCGGCCGAGCGCCGCTTCTTCGAATACGGGCCGAAGAAGAGCACCATGGCGGAGATCGCCGCCGACTGCGCGATGAGCGTGGGCAATCTCTACCGCCACTTCACCAGCAAGGAGGCGATCGTCGTCGCCTGCATGGAGCGCTACCTGACCGAGCGGCTGCGGATCGGCATCGCCGCCGCCGAGGCGTGCGACGACGCGCTCGACGCCCTGCGCGCCTTTGCGCAGCAGCGGCTGCGCTTCGCCCACGCCCGCTTCGCCTCCGCCCGCCATCTGCCCGATCTGGTCGCGCTGGTCGATGCGCGCCACCGCGATGTGCTCAACGCCTTCGACCGGCGGGTGATCGATGCGCTCCGTGTCATCCTCGAACGAGGGGTGGCCCAGGGGCGGTTTTCCTGCACCGATCCGGCGCGTACCGCAGGCGACATCCACCATGCCATGCTGCGTTACAACCATCCCGTCACCCTGCGCGAGACGCCGTTGGCCGTGCTGCAGGAGGATCTCGACCGGCTGATCGGCCTCTTCTACCGGGGGTTGCATGCGTGAGGTGTCTGGTGGATACATCGATTGTTGGAGGCTGAAATGACCAGACGAACGGGGATGTTGCTATCGATCTTGCTGCTGGCCGCTGCCGCGCAGCCGGCTGCCGCGGCGGATGCGCCACCTTCGGGGCTGGAGGTCATGCAGGCGGTGGACAACCGCGAGGACGGCGACGATCTCAAGCAGACGATGACCCAGACCCTGATCGACCGCAACGGCAACCGCCGCGTGCGCCACATGGTCAGCTTTCGCAAGGACTACGGCAAAGACAAGAAGATGATCCTCTTCTTCACCGAGCCGGCCAACATCCGCGACACCGCGCTGCTCACCTTCGACTACGACGATCCAGACAAGGACGACGACCAGTGGCTCTACCTGCCGGCACTGCAGCGGGTGCGCCGCATCTCGGCGGCCGATCGCGGCGACTACTTCATGGGCACCGACTTCACCTTCGAGGACATGAAGCAGACGCCGGAGCTCTCCGACTACCACTGGAAGTTGCTCGGCTCTGAGACCATCGACGGCCACGACTGTTGGAAGGTGGAGGGGCGGCCGGTCTCCGACGATGTGATGCGCATGCTCGGCTATTCGCGCATGGTGCAGTATGTGCGCAAGGACAACGACTTCCCCTTGCGCGTCGACTATTGGGACCGCGCGGGTGCGCCGCTCAAGCGGATGCGCGTGCTCAAGCTGGTGCAGATCCAGGGGATCTGGACGCCGCTGAAGATCGAGATGGACAACAGCCAGAGCGGCCACAAGACGGTACTGGAGTTCTCCGATCAGCACTACAACAGCGGGCTGAAGAATCGCCTGTTCACCCAGCGCACCCTCAAGCGGGGGTATCGTTGATCCGGTGGCGAAGCCGTCGATGAGGATGCGCCGATGAAGCCGCTCTTCCAACGCATCGTCCGCCACGCATGGCCGGTGCTGGCGCTGCTCGCGCTGGCCACCATGGGCTTCGTCTCCCAGCTGCCTCGGCTGACCATGGAGACCAACATCGAGGAGATGTTGCCCAAGACCATGGAGGCCTACATCAACAAGAAGGAGCTGGAGCGGCGCTTCGCCTCCGCCGACATGGTGGTGATCGGCATCGAGAATCCGGGTGCCGACGGCATCTACAACCCCCATACCCTCAAGCTGGTCGATGAGCTGACCCAGTGGCTGCGCACGCGCAAGGAGTTCCGCACCATCGCGCTGTCCGACCTGATGAGCCTTGCCACCATCAAGGATATCCGCGGCACGGCGGGCGGCATGGAGGTGGAGCGCTTCATGGAGCGCCCGGCGACGACGAAGGAGGCGATCGACCATCTGCGCCGGCGGCTGCGCGACAACGGCATCTACATGGGCTCCATCGTCAGCGCGGACGGCAAGGGGACGCTGATCGTGGTGCGGCCGGCGCCGGAGATGGTCGGCCACTATTACGAGATCTACCAACTGATCCGGAAGAAGGTGGCGGAGATCCGCGCCCGCGGCGGCCCGGAGCGGATCTACATCACCGGCCGGCCGATCGTCGAGGGGGTGTTTGGCGTCTACATGCCGCAGAGCATGCAGAAGATGCAGCCGCTGGTGCTGGGGCTGCTCGCGCTGCTGCTCTTCGCCGCCTTCCGCAACCTGCGCGGGGTGCTGATCCCGCTCACCGTCGTGGTCCTCTCCGAGCTGTGGATGCTGGGCACCATGGCGGCGGTCGGCGTGCCGATCTACACCGTCACCACGCTGTTGCCGATCCTGATCCTGGCCATCGGCATCGCCGATTCGGTCCACCTGCTGACCCACATCCGGGTGGAGGCGGCGCGTGATCCCACCGCCGACCGGTCGGAGGTGATCGTGCGCGGCATGGCCGGCATGTGGATGCCGATCCTGATGACCACGCTGACCACCGCCGCCGGCTTCCTCGCCATGCTCACCTCGCAGCTGTTGCCGATGCGCTATTTCGGCATCTTCGCGGCCATCGGCATCCTCTACGCATTTGTCATCACCATCCTCTTCATCCCGGCCGTCGAGGCGGTGCTGCCCGGTCGGGAGCGGCCGCTCGATGCGATGGCCTTCTCCGGCTATCTGCGCTGGATGAGCCGCACCGTGGTGGAGCATCCGCGCCGCATCGCCGCGCTCTTCGCCCTTTTGTTGCTGCTCTCCGGCTACGGGCTGAGCCGGATTCACGTCAACTCCTCGCTGATCTCCGAGTTCCGCCCCTCCGATCCGCTGCGCCAGACCGACGCCATGATCAACCGCCACTTCGCCGGCACCAACTCGCTCGATCTGATGATCGACTCCGGGCGGGAGGACGGCGTGCTGCAGCCGGCCTTCCTCGCCGGCATGGCCCGGTTGCAGGCACTGGTCGAGCGCGACCCGGTGGTGGGGGACTCCACCTCCGTCGCCGAGTTCCTGGCGGAGATGAACAAGGTGATGCACGGCGGAGATCCCCGCTTCAAGACCACGCCGGACAACGCCCGGCTGGCCGCCCAGTACATGCTGCTCTACTCCTTCTCCGGCGCGCCGGACGACTTCGATTCGATGGTCACCTCCGACTACCGCCGCGCCCACATCCGCATCCAGATGAAGTCGGACAACAGCGCCGATGCGGTGCGGCTGATCGACGCCATTGAGCGACACGCCCCCGAATGGTTCCCCGGCAGCCGCATCAAGTTCGCCGGCACCGCCTACACCACCGACACCTTCTCCGACCTGGTGATCAAGGGGCAGATCGAATCGCTGCTGCTGGCGCTTTTGGCCATCTTCCTGCTCTGCTACGTCATGTTCCGCCGCGTCGGCGACGCGCTGCTGGCCATGCTGCCGGTGTCGATCGCCGTGGTGGTGATCTACGGCATCATGGGGCTGGTCGGCCTGCCGCTGGAGATCGGCACCGCGGTGACCGGCGCGATGGCGCTGGGCATCGGTGTCGATTTCGCCATCCACTACCTCTACCGCTTCCGCGACTACCAGCGGCGCGGCATGCCCTGGCGCGAGATCGTCTTCCACGCCAACGACGACACCGGCCGGGCGCTGCTGTTCAACGCGCTGGTGGTGGTCGGCGGCTTTCTGGTGCTGCTCACCGCGCCGCTCTACCCGCAGGTGAAGCTGGGGGCGCTGGTCGCCGGCTCGATGATCCTCTGCTACCTGGCCAGCTGCTACCTCTTCCCGGTGCTGTTGCGCCGGGAGGCGGCCGACCCCGCGTCAAGCCGATAGCCGTGCGCCCGACCGCCGCCCTGGTCGGTGCGCTGCTCCTGCTCTCCGCCCCGTCGTCGGCTGCCGGCGCCTCCTGGCTGCTGCACGGCGCGCTCAAGAACGAGTCGGCCTACTTCGTATCCGGCGAAAAGCGGTGGGACAAGATCCAGAACCGCCTGGAGCTGAAGCCCGAGGCGGAATTCGGCGACTGGCAATTTCGCGGTCGGGGACTCGTCTGGTACGACGCCGCGATGGATGTCGAGCCCACACGCGCGCCGGATCTGACCGGCGGCATCAAGCGCCACTACCGCACGGCCACCGAGATCAAAGAGGCCTATCTGCTGCACGAAGGCGATGCCTTCGATTTCAGGCTCGGCCGGCAGCAGGTGGTCTGGGGCAAGACCGACGGGCTGCGCATGCTCGATATCGTCAACCCGCTGGATCTGCGCGAGTTCATCCTCGACGACTTCCTCGACGCCCGCATCGGGGTGACCGCCGCCCGGCTCAACTACTACCCCGACAGCGAGATTGAGCAGGAGATCGAGCTGCTCGTCGTCCCCGACGCCAAGCCGGCGCGCGCCGCCCCCACAGGAAGCCGCTGGGCCGTGGCCACTCCGCCGCTGCCGCCCGGCGTGCGCGCACTGCAGTGGCTGGCGCCGCGGCAGCCCAACTGGTCGCCGGCCGACACCGAGCTGGGACTGGTCTGGCGCGGCAACGACATCCACGGCTGGGATCTGTCGCTCAACTATTTCTACGGCTGGAAGGATACCCCCAACGCGTTGCGCAGCATCAGCGGCGGGGTGATGCAGCTTCAAC
>RFFX01000091.1 GCA_003696765.1 Zetaproteobacteria bacterium
ACGGTGATCACCGTATCGCCGGAGCCGTTGGCCACCTGCTCGGGATTGACCGCGGGATCGACCTTGGCGGTGACGGTGAAGCCGCCTGCCTGCTGCGGCGCGATCCAGGTGGCGGCGGCGCCGTTGGCGGCGTTGGCATCGACGGTCACCGTCCCGCCGGTGGCGCTCCAGATCAGCGGATTGGCCGCAGTCGGCGGCGCGTTCATGAACTGCGCGGTGAAATGGACCGCATCACCGGGATTGACGCTGGTGTGGTCGGCGACCACCGCCACATAGCCGCTCAGGGTGATGGAGAGTACGAGATCGACACCGGTGAGCCGGGCGGGGGTCTGCCCCTGATAGAGGGGGATGCCGCCCCCGTCGAGCCCGACCAGGCGGAAGGTGTAGCTGCCGTTGGCCAGGGTCATCTGCACGGTGGTGCCCGGCCGGGCGGTGGCCGTGCGCACCACCGCCCCGCCCTGCAGCACATCGATGCGGAAGCTCGCAATGGTGGGTGGAGGCGTGGTGGTCAACACACCAACCGCCGTCGGGGTCGACCCGAGGGGGATGGTCACGGTGGTGGTGGAAGAGGCACCACCCCCCGCCCCGCCGGCGGCACAGCCGGCGGCGGAGGCGAGCAGCAACAGGCACAACACCGGGAGCGGAGACGGAACCACGCGCATGGAGACCCTCACTTCCCCCCCGTGGACAAACGATACCCGAGCGGCGAGGAGAAGTCCACCGCGCGTTGTGGGGCGAAGGGGGCCAGATCGACCGGTGGGGACTCGTCGCAGAGCAGCGCGGCCATCGCCTCGGCGGTGATCGGCGCCAGCGCCACGCCGTTGCGGTAGTGGCCGCTGGCCACAAACAGCCCCGGAACCCCTTTGATCGCCCCGAGGAAGGGCATGCCGTCGGGGCTGCCCGGGCGGAAGCCCATCCACTGCCGCTCGATCACGCAGTCGGCCAGCCCCGGCATCATGCGCATCACTCCGTCAAGCAGGCTGTGGATCGCCGCCACCGTGTTGCCGCCGCGAAATCCCACCTCCTCCATCGTCGCTCCGACCAGCACCCGGCCGTCGTCGCGCGGCACCAGATAGACCTCATCGTGCTTGACGATGTGGCGCACCCTCCCCGGCCGGGTGGCCAGCAGCACGATCTGCCCCTTGACCGGCCGGATCGAGAGCGCCGCACCCAGCGGCGCAAGCAGCCGGTCGCTCCAACTGCCGGCGGCGACCAGAAGCCGGCGGCAGGCAAGGCTGCCACCATCCTCCAGCTCCACGCCGCAGACACCGCCGCCATCGACGCGAATGCGCGCCACCGGCGTATGGTCGCGCACATCCACCCCCAGCTTCGCCATCCAGCGGCGTGTCGCCTTGAGCAGCCGGGGGTTGCGCAGTTGGGCCACCTCCGGCCAGCGCAGCGCCCGCCGCACCCCGTCGGCCAACACCGGCTCGGCCGCCTGCGCCTGCGCGCCATCGAGCCGCTCCAGCCGCCAGCCGAAGCGCTCCGACCAGTCGATCGCCGGCCGCCAGTGGGGCTCGTCGCCGAAGAAGGGGATGAGCAGACCGCTGCGCCGCCAGCCGACATCGATGCCGCTCTCCGCCGCCAGCCGGGCCTGCAGCTCGGGGTAGCGCGCCAGACTGGCCTCCACCAGCCGGGTGAAGGCGTCGGGATAGCGCCACGGATGGATCGGGCAGAGGATGCCGGCGCCGGCCCAGGATGCCTCGCGGCCGAGCTCGCCCGCCTCCAGCAGGGTGACGCGCACGCCGCGAAGCCGCAGCAGGCAGGCGGTGAGGCAGCCGACGATGCCGCCGCCGATGACGGTCACCTCCCGTCCGCTCACCGTGTCTGCCCCTCTTGGTAGTAGTAGTCGTACATGCGCAGCAGCGACTCGGTGATGCGCCACGCCTCGTTGTAGGAGAGGCCGCTGTCGTCAGGGAAGAGGATGCGCACATAGAGCTTGCGCCCCAGCCGCTGCTTGAGCCGCGACAACCGCCGGTGCAGTTCGACCGAATCGACCTCGGTGAAGGCCTTGGCCCCCGGCTCCTGCAGGGCGATGTGCAGCACGCCGTTCTGCTTGCGATAGCGCACCGAGACCACCACCTTGCCCAGACTGGAGCGGGCCGGCCGGATCAGCCGGCGGTACTTCGCCTCCAGGTCGCTGTAGTCGTCCCGCATCTGACGCAGGTGACGCTGCTCTTCGGCCAGGTCCCGGCGCAACCGTTCGAGGTCGAGCGCCTGCTGCTGCAGCCGGCCGGCCGCCTGCGCCGCCTCCGCCCGGCTGGTCGCCACCTGACTGCGCAGCCCGACCAGCGCCTGCTCCAGCTCGCCGATGCGCCGCTCGGCCGCCTGCCGCGCCTTCTGTCCCGCCTCGGCCTTCCGCCGCCAGCCGGCCGCCTCGGCCGTCGCCCGATCGAGCTTCCGTTCGAGCTCCCGCCGCTGCCGGCTGCTGTCCATCAACTGGGCGCGCAGCATCTCCAGCTCGTGCTCGCTCCGGACCAACCGGTTGCTCAGGTCGCGATTGGCGTCGGTGGTGCGGGCGATCTTCTGCGCCGCCTGCTGCGCCGCCGCCAGCGTCGCCTTGAGCCGGGCGACCAGATCCATGTTGCGCAGCAGCAGGCCGAGCATGGCCATGAGGAAGATCATGACGATGACCATCATGATGTCGGTGAAGGAGGGCCAGAAGCCCTCCTCCCGCATGCCGGCGCGGTGGACGCGCAGGTCGGGGAAGGCCACCGCCCTACTCCGCCTCCGGACCGGGCAGGCGGAAGCCGCGGCGCAACACCCCGGCGATCCGCTCCAGCTCGGCCACCAGCCGCGCGTGGCGCCCCTCCGCCTGCCGCTGCTGGTCGGCGATCGCCTCCAGCAGGCGCGGCTGGGCGTCCGCGGCCTGCTCCATCCGCTCGACCAGCCCGCCCATGGCCAGCAGCAGCTCGGCCAGCTGATGGTTGATGGTCTGCGCATCGACATGGTAGCGCGGCAACAGCCAGTGGATGGTGGTCTCCTCAAGCGCGGCCAGCAGCCGGGTCTCGGCGTCGGCCACGCTGTGCATCAGCCAGGTGAAGTAGAGGTAGCAGAGGATGGCGGTCATGGTGGTGGAGAGCGCGGTGGACATGCCGTGGATCACCAGCCCCATGCCGCTGCTGTTGACCGTGTTGAGCAGGTCGGAGGCGCCGACCAGCACCATGGAGAGCGAAACGATGGTGCCGAACACCCCGCAGAGAATCAGGCTGCTGTTGACGAAGCGCGGCAGATTCATCCGCCCGCTCTGCCGCGCCACCAGCGTGGCGGCGAGCACCTCGTGGCGGATCGGCTGGCCTGTGGCATGGAGATGGTCGAGTGCCGCCACCCGCTCGGCGATGAGCGAGCCTGCGGGCAGCGAACCGGCCGGCAGATCGCCGTTGCCCGGCAGCAGGGCCAACGCCGCGCGCAGCGCCTGCTCCTCGCGCAGGAGCGCGACCAGCAGCTGCACCAGCCGGACCAGCCCGACCAGGAAGAGGGCCAGCACCAGCCCGTTGAGTAGCCAGCCTGTCCGTCCCACCTGATGGGCGCCGTAGAGCGCGGCCAGCGCCGACGACTGCCACCAGGCCAGCCCGAGCACGACCAGCAGCAGCACGGCGGCGGTGGCCGCGATCCGGCGGACCCCGCAATCAACGACGATCGGCGGCGCTGCGGCCACCCCCTGCTCCCCCTGCGCCATGGTCAACCTCCTTGCCACCGTCGTTCTTGATCAGACCGCAACAGGTCCGTCCGTGGACTTTTTGCCTGGGCAGGGATCGAAGCGCGCACGCTTCGATCTCTTTTCAACGGCAGGAAGGGAATCCCTTCCCCGAACGGCACTCGCGCCGTTTTGCCGCCATCGCCATTCTCGGATGGGAATCCGCTCCTTCCTACAGGCGCGGCATGCCAACGCGGCGGATGGCGGCTGTAAACGAACCCGTCATCCCTCCCGCTCCAGCACCAAACCGGCGGCGGTGGCCAGGCGGCGCAGCCGGCTGTTGGCGTCGGGCGCGACCAGCCGCTGCAGATGCCAGGCGCGGCGCACCGGATAGTGGCGCCGCAGCCGAATGAAGCCGCGGGCGAACGCCTCCGGCTCCTCCAGCCGCAGCAGATCGCGGCAGGCATCGACATCCCGCCCGATCGGATAGAGCCGCTCGACCATACAGGCCAGCTCCGCCCGCGCGTCGCCCCCACCGCAGCGCCACGGAATCGGCGCGACCGGCGGCAGCTCCCGCTCCATGCGCCAGCCCCCCTCGATGCCGAGGAAGCGGCAGAGGGCGTCGTAGACGAACTGCGTGTTGGCCGCCTTGCCGTCGAGCGAATGGCCGGCGATGTGCGGGGTGGCCACCACCACCTGCGGATGGGCGAGCAGCGCGCGGCTGACCGCCGGCTCCCCCTCCCAGCAGTCGAGCACAGCCAGGCGGGTGTCGTCCTGCTCCAGCCAGCCGAGCAGGGCGGCATTGTCCACCACCGCGCCACGGGCGGCGTTGAGCACCACCCGGCCGGAGAAGCGGGCCAATGCCGCCTCGTCGATCAGGTGGAGGGTGGGATGGGCGCCGTCGCGCACCAGCGGGGTGTGCAGGGTGAGCAGATCGGCCTGCTCCAGCAGCACCGGGAGGGGCTGCCAATCGAAGCCGTCGTCGCCGCGCAGCGCGCGCGGCGGATCGTTGGCCAACACCCGCATGCCCAGCCCCTCTGCCCGCCGCGCCACCTGCGTGCCGATCCGGCCGACCCCGACCACGCCAAGGACGGCGCCGTCGAGCCGCACGCCGTGGTGGTGCTCCAGATGGAGCAGGGCGGCGGTCATGTACTCGACCACCGATCCGGTCGAGCTGCCGGCGGCCGAGGCGAAGGCGATGCCGCGCGCGGCGAGCAGCGCGCGGTCGATGTGGTCGTCGCCGATGGTGGCGGTGGCGACGAAACGGACGCGGCTGCCGTCGAGCAGCGCGCCATCGACCCGGGTCGAGGAGCGGACCAGCAGGATGTCGGCGTCGCGCACCAGCCGGTTGGTGATCCCGTCGTGCTCGACCAGACGCAGGTCGACCCGAAATCCGGGCAGGGCGCCGAAGGCGGAATCGGCATGCCAGATGTGGCGGTCGGCGACGATCACCAGGGAAGGCCTCACGCCGCCCGACCACGGATGCGGGCGATCAGGGCGCTGGTCGAGCAGCCGCCGACGAAAGGAATCACATGCACCGAACCGCCCCACCCCTCGACCTCGTCGGCGCCGACGATCCGCGACCGATCGTAGTCGCCCCCCTTGACCAGCAGGTCGGGACGCAGCCGGCGGATCAACTGCAGCGGGGTCGGCTGGGAGAAGAGCACCACCGCGTCGACCGAACGGAGCGCCGCCAGCAGGCAGGCGCGCGCCTCCTGCGGTTGGATCGGCCGCTCGGGCCCCTTGAGGCCGCGGACCGAGGCGTCGTCGTTGAGGCCGACGATCAGCCGCTCCCCCAGCGCCCGCGCCGCGGCGAGGTAGGTGACGTGGCCGGGATGGAGCAGGTCGAAGCAGCCGTTGGTGAAGACCACCCGCCTGCCCTCCGCGCGCCACCGCCGGCAGCGTGCCTCCGCCTCATCCCAGGAGAGCAGCGGGGCGGCGTCGCGCAACGACTGCCTGCCGTCCGGCGGCTACCGGCGGGACAAGGTCATCAGATCGACCACCGCGGTGACCCCCTCGACCGACATGGCCAGCTCGCGGGCGCGCAGCCGCTGGATCCCGTTGGCCACCACCCCCTGGAGATAGACCCGCCCCCCGACGGTCGAGACGTGGATGGTCAGACCCGAGACCACCGGATCGCTGAGCAGCTTCGCCTTCACCTTGGCCGTGAGCAGGCTGTCGGTGAAGAGATCGGTCACCGCGGGACTGCCCACCTTGAGCTCGCTGTGGACGTCGCGCACGCCGTCGATGGCGCGGCAGATGGCGATCGCCCGCCGGATGTGGTTCTCGCTCGGCAAATAGCCGGTGAGGTAGACCACGCCGTTGACCACCTCGATGCTCACCCAGCGCGACGGCATATCCTTCTCGGCGATCAATCGGGCGTCGACCTCGGTGGCCAGCTTGATGTCGTCGAAGTGGGCGCCGACCGGCCGCTCGTCCCGGGCCGCGCTCACCGTCGCCGCCGCTCCTCCGACCAGCGCGGTGGCCACACAGGAAGAGAGCAGCCACGGCAACAGAAACAGGGCAAGATACCGACCGATGCTCACTGCAACACCCTCCCGAGCAGAAAGGCGAGGATCAGCGAGAGGAGGAAGAGGAACAGGTAGAGCCCGACCTGGCGCTCCTTCCTGCGACGGTTCCATCGCCGATCCTCGTCGTCGAACCGCCCCATCGGGGGCTACCCCTCGCCCACCGCCGCCATGAGCAGGGGGAAGAGGAGCTCGATCGCACCGGCGATGGTGCAACTGCGCCCCCGCCCCTCCACCGCCTGCGCCACCACCCCGCCGGCGTCGGCGAACTGCGAGCCGCCGAGCACACAGGCGGTGACCGACTCCGGCGCCATGCCGACGCTGCGCGCGGCGTGCATCGCCTCGAGCAGCAGCCTGGGCATCACCACCGACGAGGCGACGTTGAGCCAGACGCCGTGCGCACTGGCGGCCACGATATCGGCGAACCGGCGGAAATCGTGCACCGCCGCCGCGCCGAACGCCTCGCCGTTGAGATGGGGAAAGCGGTTGTAGGCGTCGGCGCCGATCG
This sequence comes from Zetaproteobacteria bacterium, assembly GCA_003696765.1. Classification (NCBI taxonomy): domain Bacteria; kingdom Pseudomonadati; phylum Pseudomonadota; class Candidatius Mariprofundia; species Zetaproteobacteria bacterium. The sequence goes on from RFFX01000091.1 coordinate 6,674, forward strand.
CCGGATGGACGGTGACCGGCAGCCCGGCATCGACCGCCGAGGCGAGGATGGAGCGCTCACGATGCGGCGCGTCGCCGTCGATCAACTTGCGCCCCACCGCCGCGCCCAGCCCGATCCCCTCGGCCGCCGCCCAGTCGATCGCCTCCTTGATCAAGGCACAGCTCTCCGCACCGACCCCACCGCCGCCTCTCCCTTCGCCGAGGATCGATCCGGCCAGCGCCACCTCGACGTCGCGCACCATGGCGCTGCCGGTCAGCGCCAGTGCGCGCAGCCGCTTGCAGGCGATGGCGTGGGCCACCACCGGAGAGAGCCCCCGCTCGAGCAGCCGCCCGCCGCAGGCGAGCAACACGATGCGCCCGTCACGCAGCGCGCGGTTGACGGCGTCGCGCAGCCGCAGCAGATCCTGCGCCGCCCCCAGCGCCGGCAGGGAGCAGAGGAAATCGCGCAGGCTGCCGCCGGTGTGGTGGACGCCGGCGAAGTCGGCGCCGTCGGCCGTCACCGCCCGCTCGGCCAGCGGCACCGTCGGCAACCGGTCAAACGGGATGCGTCGGCTCATCGCCACCTCCTTCGGACGACAGCGTCCGGTCGATCAGGGCGCAGAGAAGGTGAAGCACGGTGATGTGCATCTCCTGCACCCTGGGGGTCGAATGGTGCGGAATGTTGATATGGAGCGCCACCGCCGCGCTGCGCCCCAGCGCCCCGCCGTCCCCGCCGGTGAGCGCGATCACCTCCATACCGCGGCCCGCCGCCTCCTCCGCCGCCGCCACCACGTTGGCTGAGTTGCCACTGGTCGAGATGGCCAGCAGCAGATCCCCCGGCCGCCCGAGGGCGGCCACCTGGCGGGCGAAGATCGCCTCGAAGGCAATGTCGTTGCCGATGCTGGTGATCACCGAGGCGTCGTGGGTGATGGCGATGGCCGCCAGCGCCGGACGGTCGGTCTCGAAGCGGTTGACCAGCTCACCGGCGAAGTGCTGGGCATCGGCCGCCGAACCGCCGTTGCCGCAGGCGATGATCTTGCCCCCATGATCGAGCGCGCGGCAGATCATCGCCGCGGCCTGCTGCAGCAACGGCGGCAGCAGGCCGCGCGCCCGCCGGCGCAGGGCGATCCCCTCATCCAGCAGCTGCTCGATCAATGCGACGGCGGCATCGCGATGCACGGTCATGGGCGGAAGGCGTCCTCGTAATGGGCGATCTGGTGCGAATCCGGTGTAACGATGAGCAGATCGAAGCGACATTGCAACCCGGCCAGCGTCGGATGGCGCGCCAGCCACGCCTCGGCGGCGCTGACCAGCCGGCGCTGCTTCTCCGGGGTCATGGCGCCCATCGACCGCTCGGGCAGCCGGTGGGCCTTGACCTCGACGAAGAGCAGCAGCCCGTCGCGCCGGGCGACCAGATCGAGCTCGCCCCGGCCGCCCCGGGCGTTGCGATCGAGGATGGTGAAGCCGCGCCGGACGAGGTGGCGGGCGGCCAACTCCTCGGCGGCCCGCCCCAGGGCGACGCGACCGCGGCCGCCCCGGCCGGTGGTCGCCCGACCGGTCACCGGGCGCGGTGGATCAGGTGGTAGACCCGCTGTTTGTCCACCCCCAGCCGCCTGGCCACCGCCCGCGCACGGGCCGACGCCGAATGGTCGCGCAGCCCGGAGTCGGCGAGCGCCGCGATGATGGTCTCGTCGTCCACCTCCGCCCCAAGCTCAGGATCGGGGGCGAAGAGCAGCACCACCTCGCCGCGCGGCGGCCGTTGCGCCACCTGCCGGGCGAGCCCCTCCAGAGAATCACGGACGAACTCCTCGTGCAGCTTGGTCAGCTCACGGGCCAGCACGGCCTGCAGGCCGCCCCCGCCGGCCCGCAGCAGCTCCTCCAGGGTCGCCCCCACCCGCCGGGCCGACTCCAGCACCACCACGGTATGGCGGCAGGCGACGATCTCCTCGATCCGCCGACGACGGTCACGCCCCTTGCGCGGCAGGAATCCGAGGAAGGTGAACGGATACGGCGGAAGGCCGGAGGCGGCGAGTGCGGCCAGCAGGCTGGATGCACCGGGGATCGGATGGACCGGCACCCCGGCCGCGATGCAGGCCTCGACCAGCGGGAAACCGGGGTCGCTGAGCAGCGGCGTGCCGGCATCCGAAATCAAGGCGATCGACGCCCCCCGCCGGATGCGGCCGACCATCTCGGCGCAACGGGCGCGCTCGTTGTGTTCGTGACAGGAGGCCATCGGCGTGGTGATGCGGTGACGCGCCAGCAGCCTGGCGCTGGTGCGGGTATCCTCGGCGAGGATCAGATCGACCGCGGCAAGCACCTCGATCGCGCGCAAGGTGATGTCGGCCAGGTTGCCGATCGGCGTGGCGACGAGGTAGAGCGCTCCGCCTCCGGAGGAGGAGGCGGAGCGGGCGGCTTCTTCCCGCGGCTCCATGATACGGGGAAGCGGAATCCCCCCTCAGGGAGAATCAGGGCACGACGAAGGTGGGGGTGATGGTCACCGCCGTCTGCGTGTTGATCTGCTGCTGGATGATCTGCTGGGTCTGCTGCTGCACCTGCTGCTGCACGGTGTTGGCCGACTGCTGCACCGAGGTGGTCACCGCGCTCTGTGTCGCCTGCTGGGCGGCGAGCTGGGCTGCGGTCTGCGATGCCTGGGCGGCGGCCGCCCCTCCAGCCTGCCTGGCCGCGGTCGATGCGGCGGTCGATGCGGCCGCCTTCTGCACCGCCTGTTGGGTCGTGGCCTGGGTGGCCTGCCGCGCCGCCACTCCTGCAGCCGCCCGCGGCGCACCGCCCGCGGGAATGCGCGGCGCCGGGACAGGTGTCGGAGCAGGCGTCGGCGCCGCTACCGGAGCCGGGGCGGGCCGGGGGGATGGCGAAGCACTGGATGCGGGCCTGACCACCCACTTCTTGCCATCCCACACGCTGTCCGGCGTCGGCTTGGGTGGTCTTGTTGCACCAACCGCCGGCACCCCGCCCGCCGGTGAAGCCTGTACCGTGCTCTTGGCACTGGAAGCGGACGGTGTAACCCACTTCTTGCCATCCCATACGCTGTCCGGCGTCGGCTTGGGCGGCCTGCGGTTCGTCACCGGGGCGGCCGCACTGTTGGGACCTCCTCCGCCGGGTGCCGTGGTGGATGACCCGCCACCCCCCTTGCCGGATGGCGCCTGCTTGCCACCGGCCGCACCATTACCCCCCGACCTTCCGGCCGCCGGGGAGTTGCCTGCTCCGCCGCCCTTCCCACCGGACGGCTGCTGCTTGCCGGCAGCGGGCTTCTTGCCGCCGGCCTTCTTCCCGCCTGCGGCCTGCTTCTTGCCGCCGGCCTTCTTCCCGCCTGCGGCCTCCTTCTTGCCCGCCTTCTTCCCACCTGCGGCCTGCTTCTTCTCCGACTTCTTCTTGCCCTCTTCCGACTTCTTCTCCCCGCCGCCGACGGGGCCGACCTCGGCCTCCTGCAGATCCTGACGGGTGGTCGGACGGACCCGGATCTGGCCGATCACGTTGATCTCCGCCGTCTGCCCCGCCTTGACCAGCGAGGTCTGACCGGTGGTGACCGACCGCATCGACACCAGCCCCTCACGCAACACCAGCTTGGAGGGGCGGGGAGGGATCGCCGCCAGCGAGGCGCGCGCCGTCGGCCGTTGCAGATCCCCCGGCAATACCTGGCTCATGTAGGTGCCGCCGGTGCCGCGCACCCCCATCACCGCGGTGGTGGTCTTCACCTGGAACGACCCCTTGCCCGGGGCCAGCTTCTTCACCTTGAAACGCAGCTTGCCCCAGAAGAGGTCGAGCCTGGCGTCGGAGACCCGGCCGCCGGCGACGGCATACTTCTTCGCCTCCAGTCGGCTGTTTCTGGCCAGGAAGAGCACCGTGCCGTCGGCCATGGAGAGCTTGGCGCGGCCATTGGCGCCGGTCACCACCGTATCGGAGACCTCCAGCTCCTGCCCGCGCACCGCCCGCGCCTTGCTGCCGTCGGCCTTGAGCACCCAGACCTCGCCGCCCACCAGCACGATCCTGCCCGCCACCGCGGCCGCCCAGGCACCGGCCGGCGCGAAGGCGCACAGCCCCAAGGCCAACAATCCACTGATCAACCCACGAACCATTTGCAACACCTCAGATCATCGGCAAACCCGCCGATCCTCGAACGCGCACGACGCCCCGCTGTGACCGTCGTCACACCGCCCCGCCTACCAGACGAAGCTGTAGCCGACGGTGTGCTTCCACTGCGAATAGGCGGCGCCATTGGCCATGCGGGCGGGATCGTTGGGGAAGTCGTAGTTGGAGTTGTTGTTGTTCCACTCCGTCTTCAACTCCAGCGCATGGCGGTTTCGCCCGTCGGGATGCCAGGTGATCCCGCCTCCGACATGGATGTACTCATCCTTGCGCCGGGCATCGAGCACCTTGGGGTCGACACCGCGGTACTTCTTGATGTAGCCGTTGAGATCGGCGTGAAAGATCAGCGCCCCATCGGGATAGCGCACCGACACCGTCCCGCCCAGCTGCCGGTAGTCGTTGATCTTGTGGTCGACCTTGGCGTTGCCGTGCGTCCGCTCGGCGACGAAGTTGGCGCCGAACATCCAGATCGACCGCCCCCACCTGGCCTGACGCATGAGCATGAGGGTGTTGTTCCAGCTGGTCAGATAGGAGAGATCGGGCCAGAGCACCGTGTTCCTCACCGGATCGAGCACCTTCGCCGCATGGGTGAAGGCCTTGAAGCGGAGGCTGTCGATGAGGATCCACCGCCCCCAGGCGTAGCCGACGTCGGCGCCGACCCCGCGGTAGAGCTTCTTGTCGTACATGGTGACATACTCGAAGCGCGGGCCGATCTGCAGCCCGCCGTCGGCCCAGGTGAGGCCGAACATGTGCAGCCCGAGATCGAGATCGGGCCGGCGGGAGTAGAAGGTGCCGGAGAAGTTGTAGCTGGCCGACAGATGGTGGCGGAAGTTCCAGGTCAACCCCAGCGTCGGATTGATGCCGGGGGTGCGGTCGTGCTCGCTCGGCTTGATGTTGTAGGAGGGCTTGGTCGCCACATTGTCCACGTAGAAGGCGTTGAGGCCGGCGGTGGCGTTGAGCCCCAGCCGGCGCGGCGGCGGGGTCTTCATCAACTGCTTGATCACGCCGGCGAAGCCCCCCTCCGGCTCCACCCGCAACACCCGCGCCCCCTCTGCCTGCAGCTCGCCGACATCCCCCTCCAGCCAAGCGAGCAGACCGAGGTAGTAGTGGGCCGACGCCTGATAACCGGCCGCCAGATCGGGCCGCGCCAGCATCGCACGGAAGAGCGCGCGCGCCGCATCGAATTCGTTCTGCCGCACCAGCATGTCGCCCAACGCCACCTGGGCGTCGTCATCGTGCGGATGGCGAGAGAGCCAGCGGCGGAGCAGCTTGATAGCCATCCCCGTATGGCCGGTCTTGTCGTACGACTTGGCCATGCCGACCCAGGCGAAGCGGGCGTCGTCATCCATGCGGTTGCCGCTGTAGCGGATCCACTGGGCGAAGGCGCCCTGCGCCTCGGCGTAGCGCCCGCTCTCCTCGTAGGCGCGGCCGAGATAGCGCAGCACCTCGAGGTTGGTCGGATGACGCTTGCGCAACGGCTCCAGCGCCGCGATCGCCTTCTTCTGCTCCTGAAACTGGAAATCCTCGATCGCCCGGGCGAGGATCCTCTGCTCGGCCGGGGTGAGCGCATGTTGCGATGCGATGGCGTCGGCACCAGCCGCTCCCGGGCCATGCGGAGCCGACGATGCCGGCGCCGCCGAGGCGGCCGCCGCGCCGAGCACCACGCTTGCGGCGACGGCGGGCCAGCCGCCCATCCAACGAAACTTCACCACACCAATCCTCCCTCGAGTTCGCTTCACGGAAACACCGTGGCCACACCGCGTTCGTGGCGCCCTGCGGCATCCAGCCGGTAGCCGTCACGCAAACGAATCCCCCCCCCGACGGGATCGACCTCCGCCCGACCGGCGGTGAACGAACCGCCCCGCG
>RFFX01000092.1 GCA_003696765.1 Zetaproteobacteria bacterium
CGGCCGTCCTGGCCGCGGATGCCGACTTCTTGCGAAGTCGTCATCCATCGGCGAACTGCAGCTCGTAGAGTTCGCGGTAGCGCCCGCCCCGGGCGAGCAGCTCCTCGTGCCGCCCCTGCTGCACGATGCGCCCGCGGTCGAGCACGACGATGGTGTCGGCGTGGCGGATGGTCGAGAGCCGGTGGGCGATCACGATGGTGGTCCGCCCGGCCATCAACCGGTCGATCGCCTGCTGCACCAGCCGCTCCGATTCGGAATCGAGCGCGCTGGTCGCCTCGTCCAGGATCAGGATCGGTGCATCCTTGAACAGCGCCCGCGCCAGCGCCAGCCGCTGCCGTTGCCCGCCGGAGAGGATCACACCGCGCTCGCCGATCAGGGTGTCGTAGCCCTGCGGAAGCTTCATGATGAAGTCGTGCGCGTTGGCCGCCTGTGCTGCCGCATGCAGCCGCTCCTCGTCCACCTGGTCGAAGCCGTAGGCGAGATTGTTGCGCACGGTGTCGTTGAACAACACGACCTCCTGGGTGACCAGAGCGATCTGCCGGCGCAGCGCCCGACGCGACAGCCGACGCAGATCGACCCCGTCGATGGTCACCCGGCCTTCGGTCGGATCCATGAAGCGGGGGATCAGGTTGACCAGCGAGCTCTTGCCGGCGCCACTGCTGCCGACCAGCGCCACCACCCGACCATACTCGACGGTCAGATCGATGCCGTCGAGCACCAGCCGAGCATCACCCTCGTAGCGCAGCGACACCCCCTCCAGCGCGATGGCGCGGGAAAAGGGGGCCATCGCCACCGGCCGCTCCGGATCCCGCACCGCCACCGGCGCATCCATCACCTCGAACACCCGCCCGGCGGCGGCGATCCCCTGCTGGATCACGTTGTTGGCGTTGGAGAGCCGCTTGACCGGCTCGTAGAGCATGATCAGCGCCGCCAGGAAGGAGACCAGCGCCCCCGGCGTGGTGGCGCCGCTGGAGATGCGCACCCCGCCGTAGAGGAGCACCCCGGCGATGCCGAAGCCGGCGAGCAGCTCCATGATCGGGAAGGAGAGCGCCTGCACCCGCATCACCCGCATCTGGCAGCGGAAGAACTCGGCGGTGAGCCGGCGGAAACGGCGGTTCTCGTACTCCTCCATGGCGAATGCCTTGACCACCCGGATGCCGGAGATGGTCTCCTCGACCAACGAGGAGATCGCCCCCAGCGCCGCCTGCCCGTCGAAGGTGGCGCTGCGCATCCTGCGGCCGAAACGGACGATGGGATAGACGACCAGCGGCAGCACGGTGAAGGCGATGGTGGCCAGCAGCCAATCCTGATAGAAGACCACCCCGAGCAGGAAGAGAGCGGAGAGGGCGTCGCGCATCAGCGAGGTGACCGCGGTGGTCACCGCCCCCTGCACCAGCAGGGTGTCGGCGCTGATGCGGGCCATCAGCTCGCCGGTCTTGCGGTGGCTGAAGAAGGCCAGCGACTGCTCGGTGATCCGCTGGTAGAGTTGGTTGCGCAGATCGTGGATCACCCGCTGCCCCACCCACCCCATCAGGTAGGTCTGGCCGTAGTAGGCCGCCCCCTTGACCAGGTAGAGCACGATCACCCCGAGCGGAATCAGATAAATGTAGCGGTGGTGGCCGGGGGCGAGCGCGTCGTCCAGCGCCGGTTGCAAGAGCCAGGCGAGCGCGGCGACACAACCGGACATCACCACCATGCAGACGACGGCGGTGAAGAGACGTCCGAGATAGGGGCGCAGATACCCGAGCAGGCGGTGGTAGATCATCCCGCGCTCCGACAACTCCCCCCGCCGCCCCGGCTGGGGCGGAGGAGGCGGGTGAAAGAGATGGCGGGCGACAGACGGGCGATGACGGCCGGGCCCCGAGCGAGGCTAACGGTTCACCCGGAGCCAGGCGATGAGGTCTGCCCGGTCGCGTCCGCGCAACGGCGGCAACCGCATGGTGGTGTTGACCTTCACCGCACGCGGGTTGCGCAGCCAGCGGTCGAGCGCCGCTGCATCCCAGCGGTCGAACGGCACGCCGTCGATCGTCGGCGCCCGACCATAGACTCCGAGCAGCCCCGGACCGATCCGCCGCTGCGCGCGGTGGAGGAAATGGCAGGCCCGGCAGCGGATCTGGGCGATCACCAGCCCGCGCGCGGGGTCACCGCCGGATGCGGCGGCCGCCGCATCGACGGGGAGGAGCGAGGCCAGCAACAGCCAGCCGAGCATCGGTGCCCGCCAACGCAGGGGAGTCCTGCTCCGCGGAAGACGGGGATCGACGGAAGGGAGCGGAGAGGCAGCCACGCGCCGTCGCCTGCTCACCGGCCGGGCGACGGTGCGAGGTCGAAGGTGAGCCGGCCGCGCCGGCCGTTGCGTTCGAGCCGGACATAGAGATGTTCGCTCCGCGGATCGGCCACCGGCAGCGCCCGACGGTAGACCCCGAGCGCCCCGTCGGGGATCGCCTGGCGCCACTGCGAATGGTCGGTGCGGATCCGGACGATGAGGTCGTTGATGAAGCCGCGCCGCTGATGGTTGGCGATGATCAGGAACTCGTTCATCCCGGCCACCGGCACCGGGGGACGGCTCTCCACCCGCACGAGGAGATCCTGCCAGCGCTGCGGCGGGGGGGACCAACCGGCCTCTTCCGCACCGCAGGCCGGAAGCAGCAGCGCCAGCAGCAGCGCGGCAACGCGGCGCATCAGCGATCCACCCGCGACGGCCCCCTCCGGAACGCCGACGCCACGATCGCTACTCCTCGCGAGGCCGACGTCACTGCTTCTTCGCGCCCCGGACCAGCCAGGCGAGCAGCGCCTTCTTGTCGGCGGGGGGGATCGGCCCCATGGCCCGCTGCACCCGGTGCAGTTCCATCCGCGCCACCACCTGCGGCCACTCCGCCGCGGTATGCCGCTTCGCCCGCGGCGGCGCGTGACAGGCCGAACAGTTGCGCGTAAGCGCGGCCAGCCCCGGATCGACCTTCGCCCGGGGCGCGGCGGTGTGATCCGCCGGCTGGGCTCCTGACTGACCGACCACCCGGGGCGCGGCCGGCGCGCCGCCGCCACCCTCATCCCCGCCGCCCTGCGACGAACAGGCGGCCAGCAACAGCGCAAGCGGCAACCAGAGGCGGAGCGGCGTCACGACGACCTCTCCCCACCCTGGGACGGGTCATCCTCCTTCTCCGCCGGCGCGAACTGGTTGATCATGAAATGGATGAAGCCGGCCCCGATCAGGAAGTAGACCACCGCCAGCAGGTGGCCCCAGGTGAACCAGGGACGCGGGTGATCGGGACGATCGCCCCAGAAGGGGAGCGTCAGGGTGAAGGCGACCAGCCCGACGCCGAAGACGACCGCGATGAACCAGCGCGGCACCCGCTTCTGCCCCTTGGGGATCTGCTCGACCAGTTCCCAATCCTCCAGCCCCCGCCGGGCGATACGCTCCTCGTCGCTGGCGTAGCCGAAGTGGTCCTCCGGCAGCCGGCCCCACTCCTGCCGAACCGGGGTAGCCGGTGGTTCCACCGCCGCATCATCCCGCTGCGCTTCGTCGTTCATGATCTCGATCGCAACAGCTCCGTCCATGGAGATTCGGGCTTCACGGAGCTCGAAGCGCTCCCCGCCCTTCGCACCCTGCAGGGAATCGCTCAGGTCTCCGCCCCGCACCATGCCCCGCCCCGGGGCCGTCGCCCCGCCCGGGAGGCCGACGGCCCCGCATCGGGAGCGCCATGCTACCGTCGTCACACACCGGACGCACCCGCCCGCCCCGTTGCCGCTCCACCTCCACGCCGATAGCATGATCGGATCGTTCCACGTCCATGGAAGGACGTTTTGCGATTCGATCTTCGATATCATGCCCGAAGCGCTGATCCTAACCCTGACGGCGATCGCCGCCCTCGCTGTGGTCGCCGCCCTTCTCTGGCGTCGACGCCCACAGCCGACACCGGGGGACCCGGAGCGCGACCGCATGGTCGCCGCCCTCGCCCGGCTGGAAGAACAAAATCGTGTGCAAAGCCAGGAGATCACCGAGTTGCGCCGCCAAGAAGAGCGGCTGCGCACGGAGAACCGCGAGCTGGCGTTGCGCGCCGAACGGCTCGACGCCGAGCTGGCCGCGGAGCGGCGTCGCGCCGCCGAAGCGGCGGATGAGCAACAGAGGCGCGAGGAGCAGCTCGCCCTGCGCTTCAAGGCGATCGCCGGCGAGATCCTCGACCACAACAGCCGCAAGCTGGTCGAGCAGCACCGATCCTCGCTGGGCGGCATCATCGATCCGCTGCGCGAGCAGCTGGAGGGGTTCCGCAAAAAGGTGGAGGAGAGCTACGAGCGCGAAGCGCGTGAGCGCCACTCCCTCAAGAACGAGATCGACAAGCTGATCCAGGCCAACGCCCGCCTCAGCGAAGAGGCGGACAACCTGGCGACGGCGCTCAAAGGGAGCGCCAAGACGCGCGGCAACTGGGGCGAGATGATGCTCGAGCAGATCCTGGAATACTCCGGTCTGATCAAGGGGGTCAACTACGAGACCCAGAGCGCCACCCACGACGATCAGGGCCGGCGGCTGCTGCCCGACGTGGTGGTCCACCTGCCCGAGGATCGCCACATCATCATCGACTCCAAGCTCTCGCTCATCGCCTACCAGCGCTATGTCACGGCCGAGGACGAGGATGCGCGCGCCGCCGCCCTGCGCGACCACGTGGCGGCGATGAACCAGCACATCAAGGCGCTCGCCTCGAAGGAGTACCAGCGCCACCACCGTGGTGCGCAACTCGACTTCGTGCTGATGTTCGTGCCGGTCGAACCGGCCTTCATGGCCGCCACCATCCACGACCCCACCCTCTTCCAACGGGCGTGGGAAGAGCGCATCGTCATCGTCAGCCCCAGCACGCTGCTGGCCATGCTGCGCACCATCGCCGCCGTCTGGCGCCAGGAGGAGCAGCAGCGCAACGCCGAGCGCATCGCCCAGCGCGGCGCCGAGCTCTACCGCCGGCTGGCCAACTTCGTCGCCGATCTCGAACGGGTGGGAGAGCGGTTGAACGAGGCGCACAAGGCCTACGAACAGGCGCACAAGCGGCTGGCCACCGGCCGCGGCAACGTGATCCGCCAGGCGGAGATGCTCAAGGAGCTGGGGGTCGATCCGGGAGGACGGTCGCTCCCCGAGGCGCTGGTCGAAGAGGCGAAGGCATCGGAGGAGCGTGCGGAGGGCTAGCCCGGGCGGCTCACTCCAGAGCCAGCGCCGCCAACGCCCGTACCCCGATCGGCAACGCCGCCTCGTCGATGGCGAAGCGGGGGTGGTGCAGCGGAAAGGCGTACTCGGCCGCCCCGCCACTGCCCAGCCGCAACAGGCAGCCGGGCACGCGGCGCAGGAACTCGGCGAAATCCTCCCCCCCCATCGAAGGGCGGTCGATCTCGCACAACCGCACATCGGGCAGCCAGCGTGTCAGCAGGCCGCAGGCATCCTCCGTCGCCCCTGCGTCGTTGACCAGCACCGGCGCCGCCCGCTCCAGCGTGAAACGCGCCTCGGCTCCCCACTGCTCGGCGATGGTGTGGATGGTGCGGTCCATCCGCGCACGGATCAGCTCGTGCACCTCGGGGTCGAGGCTGCGCACCGTCCCGGAGAAACCGGCCCGGTCGGGAATGACGTTGGCCGCATGGCCGGCGGCGATGTGCCCGATGGTCAACACCACCGGATGGAACGGATCGATCGCCCGCGAGGGGAGCAGGTGGAGCGCCTGGATCATCTGGCAGGCGACCAGCACCACGTCGACCGTGTGGTGCGGCCGGGCGGCGTGGCCGCCGGTCCCCCTGAGCTCCACCTCGAACAGATCGGCCGCCGCGCACATCACCCCGCTGCGCCAGCCGATCACCCCGACGGGAAGATGGGGGGCGACGTGGAGTGCGTGAATCCGCTCGGGGCGGCAGCGCTCCAGTACGCCGTCGGCGATCATCGCCGCGGCACCGGTGGTGATCTCCTCTGCCGGCTGGAAGATGAAGGCGACATCGACGCGCAGCGCATCGGACAACCGGCAGAGCACCTCCATCGCTCCGACCAGCATGGCGCTGTGGGCGTCATGGCCGCAGGCGTGGGAGACCCCATCGATCTGCGAGCAGGGCGCCCCCGGAGGGCGCGGCGCCTCATCGATCGGCAGCGCATCCATGTCGGCGCGCAGCGCCACCGTCCTCCCGTGGCCGCCGTCGAGGCGGCAGAGCAGCCCGAATCCGCCGATCCCCTCCTCCACCGCCAGACCGAGCTCCCGCCCCTGCGCCGCGATCAGTGCCGCGCTGTGTCGTTCCTCCCCGGAGAGCTCCGGCCGACGGTGGAGTTGGCTGCGCACCTCCTCCACCCGCGCCATCGCCGCGGCCACCGCCGCATCGAGATCGACCATCCGCAGCCGCCTCGTCACCCGACGACCACCTCCCCGTCCCAGCCATCCTCCAGCCGCATCCGCCGCACCAGTGCGGCCATCTCCCCGTCGCAGGCCGCCAGCAGCCGCCGCTGCCGCCGGGCGCCGTCCTCCCCCTCCCGCCAGCGCGGCAAGGCCCGGGCCAGCAGCTCCAGATCCTCTGCCTGCGCCTCCCCGCAGCGATCGAGCCACGCCAGCCGCCCAGCCACCGCATCGACCAGCGGCTCCACCGCACCGGAGGCCGGGTCGATCACCCGCGAGGCCAGACCGTAGCGGCAGGCGCGCCAGCGGTTCTCGCGAATCAGCGAGGGGTGGACACGACCATCGACCACCCGCCTGCCCGCGGCGGCGGTCATCACCTCGGCGCGGATCCACGCCACCAGCGCGCGCGCATCTTCGAAGGTGGCCGGCATGTCGCAGATGCGCACCTCCAGCGTGCCGAAGTCCGGGTGGGGGCGCATCTCCCACCAGATCTCGCGGATCGAATCGATGCTGCCGGTCGCCTCCAGCCGGGCGACACAGGCGGCGAAGTCGTCCCAGTCGCGGAAATAGAAGGGCATGCCGCCCTGGCTGAGCCCTTCGAACACCTTGATCCGGCAGGAGGCCAGCGCGGTGTCGTCGCCGTGCCAGAAGGGAGAGTTGGCCGAGACGGCGAGGAAGAGATGCATCACCGGCAGCAGCGCGTTGAGCGCCTCGATGCAGCGGGCGCCGTTGCCGGTACCGACATGGACATGCATGCCGAAGATGTTGAAACGGCGCGCCATCCACCCCATGCGGCGCAACAGCTTGTGGTAGCGCGGATCGTCGCTCACCTGCTGCGCGCGCCAGTGGGAGAAGGGGTGGGTACCGGCGGCGAGCAGCCCCACCCGGGCCATCTGCGGCTGTGCCAGCACCCAGCGGCGCAACTCGGCCAGCTCGGCGAAGCAGGCATCCGTCCGTTGATGGATGGAGGTGTTGATCTCGAGGGTCGAGGCAAACAGCTCCGCCTTGATCCGCGGCCGCAGCCGCTCGGGCAGGGCGGCGAGCAGCGCCGGCGCCGCCGGCACCTGTCCGCCGCGGTCGGCGTCGACGGTGATCCACTCCAGCTCCACACCCAGCGAGCCGGGGCGCGAGGGGGTGAAGCTCAGCTCCAGAGACGCCGCACCCGCCGGTTGACCCCGGTGAAGAGCTCGTAGCCGATCGTACCGCACCGCGCCGCCACCGCATCCACCGGGATCCCGTCACCCCAGAACTGCACCCGGTCCCCCACCCTGAGCGTACTGCCGGTGACGTCGATCATGGTGTAGTCCATACAGACGCGCCCGACGATCGGGAAACGCTCCCCCCCGCACCAGACCTCCCCGCCGACGCAGCCCAGCCGGCGGGGCACGCCGTCGCCGTAGCCGGCGGCGACCACCGCCACCCGCATCGGCCGGGTGGCGACATACTCGGCGCCGTAGGAGACGGCGCCGCCGGCCTCGACCCGGTGGATCTGCATGATCTCCGCCTCCAGGCGCATCACCGGCCGCAGGTCGAGGCTGCCGCCGGCCACCGGCTGACTGCCGTAGAGGGCGATCCCCGGCCGCACCACATCGAAGGCCGCCTCGGGAAAGTGAACCATGCCGGCGCTGTTGAGCAGCGAGCCGGAGAGCCCCGGACCGAGCAGATTGAGATGGCTGCGCATGCGCTCGATCTGCCGGGCGTTGAGCGGATGTTCGGGCAGATCGGCGCAGGCCAGATGGGAGAGGAGCCCGCGCACCGGCCAGCGGCAGCGGTAGCAGCGGTCAAGCAACTGCCGAACATGGTCGGCTCCCAGTCGGTTCATGCCGGTCTCCACCTTGAGCCAGAGGCCACCGGAGAAGCGGGCGCGACGCAACCGCGCCACCTCCTCCTGGCTGTGGATCACCGGCGCCAGCTCGTGGGCGACCACCAGCCGGGCATCCTCGTCGTCGAACAGGCCGGAGAAGAGGGTCACCGACGCGCGCTCCCCCCACTCCTCCTCCCGCGCATGCAGCAGCGACCTCAGCCGCGCCCCCTCCTCGGCGTCGGTGACGGCGAAATCGCGACAGCCGGCATCCCACAACGCCCCTGCCACCCCCTCCAGGCCGTGGCCGTAGCCGTCGGCCTTGACCACCGCCATCAGCCGCGCCTCCGGCGTCAGCCCGGCCAGCAACCGGTAGTTGTGTTGCAGCGCCGCCCCCTCCATGCGGGCCGTGACCGGCCGGCTCATCCCGCCTCCTCCACCACGCTCTGCAACCGACTCAGGGCCAGCAGCAGCTCCAGCTTCTCGTCGCACCCCTCCCCCTGCGGACGCCGCTCCACCATCGGCCAGGCCGGATGGCCGTGCCAGAGACGGCGGCCAATCTCCTCGAAGCCGCCGCGCCCGTGGCGCAACAGGGTGAGCACCGCGTGGCAGCGCATGGCGGAGAGGCGCTGCAGCCATTCACAACGCAGCGCATGCGCCGCCCCCAGCGCCCACTCGGTGGTGCGCAGCGGCGCCTCCAGCTGCAACATCGGCAAAAGCGAGAGCACCGCATGGTTGGCGGCCAGCAGCCGGGAGAGGGCCCAGCCGTCGCCGGCCAGATGCACCGCCACCGCGCTGCGCGCCAGCAGCGGCCAGGCGCCGAGCCGCCGGGCCAGCTCCTCCTCCAGCCCCAGCTCGACCAGCTCGTCGTGGTGCCAGATGCGGCTGGTGACGAAGAGTTCGACCCTGCTCCGGTCGAGCGAGGCGAAGAGCGCACGGATGCCGCGCCGGCTGCGCTGCAGCCAGCGCTCCTCCACCTCCATCACCGGATGGATGCGCAACAGCTCCTCGGCGAGCAGCAGCACCTGCTCCTGCATGGCGCGCAGCAGCGCCAGCCCCCGCTGCCACTGGCCGATCTGCCGCCACACCGCCCGGCGGATGCGCTCGCCGTCGAGCAGGGCGTCGGCGATGAGCAGCGCCTGCACGATCGACGCCACCGGCGCGTCGACCATCGACTGCAGATGGCTCACCGAAGTGATGCCGAACTGGTTGATCACCCGGTTGGCCGCCTGGGTGTGGACCAGATCGGCGGCCAGCGGATGGTGCGGCAGGTACTCGCGCAGGCGGCGGGCGAGCGCGGCGGGGAAGGAGGCGGCCAGCAACCGATCGGCGAAGACGCTGTCGGCGTAGAAACGGGCGCGGTTGAGCTCCTCGTGCAGCCGGTTCTTCTCGTAGCCGAGCAGCAGCGCCAACTGCGGCCGCAGGGCGAGGGTGCGCTCGTCGCTCAGGGTACGGTCGAGCCGCACTTCGTCGGCCAGCCGATCACGCAGCTGGATCAACCGCGGCGGATACTCCCGCGCCTCGATCTCCGCCAGGGTGAGCGCCTGCGCCTGATCGCGGTTGTCGTCGAGGCAGATGCGGGTCACCGCCTCGGTCTGGCGTGCCACGCTGCGGTTGCGCGCCGCCGCCCCGTCCGCACCGGGCCAGCGCAACTGCAGCAGGATCTTGAGGTTGACCTCGTGGTCGGACATGTTGACGCCGGCGGCGTTGTCGATGGCGTCGGTATTGAGCAGGATCCCGCGACCGGCCATGACGATGCGCGCCTGCTGAGTGATGCCCAGATTGCCCCCCTCGCACACCACCCGCGCCTGGACCTGCTCGGCGTCGATGCGCACGGCGTTGTTGGCTGGATCGCGCACCTGGGCATGGCTCTCCGCCGCCGCCTTGATGTAGGTGCCGATGCCGCCGTTGTAGAGTAGATCGACCCTGGCGGCGAGCAGCGCCCGGATCAGCGCCTCGCCGGAGACGGCGTCGCCGCGCAGGCGGAAGAGACGGCGCATGGCGTCGCTGACCGGGATCGACTTGGCCGAGCGGAGGAAGACGCCGCCCCCCTCGCTGATCGCCGACGCATCGTAGCGATCCCAACCGCCCGCCTCGCGAAAGAGCCGCCGACGCTCGGCGAAGGCGCGCTCCGGATCGGGAGCGGGATCGATGAAGATGTGGCGGTGGTTGAAGGCGCCGATCAGCCGGATCGCCGGATTGATCAGCATGCCGTTGCCGAAGACGTCGCCGCTCATGTCGCCGATGCCGACCACGGTGATCGGATCGCGGTAGCCGTCGATCCCCAGGCTGCGGAAGTGGTGGGCGGCGCAGACCCAGGCGCCGCGGGCGGTGATCCCCACCTCCTTGTGGTCGTAGCCGTGGCGCCCGCCGCTGGCGAAGGCGTCATCCAGCCAGTAGTGGCGCGCCCGGGCCAGCGCATTGGCCTCGTCGGAGTAGCGCGCCGTCCCCTTGTCGGCGGCGACCACCAGGTAGTAGTCGCCGGCGTCCTCCTCCGGCACCACCATGCCGACCGGCGGCACCACCTCGCCGGCGAGCAGGTTGTCGGTGACCGAGAGCAGGCCGTCGACGAAGACGCGGTACTGCGCCCGCACGAACGGCTCCCCCTCGCCGCCGCGCACCACGAACCCCCCCTTGGCGCCGGTAGGCACGATCTGGCCGTTCTTCACCGTCTGGGTGACCATCAACTCATGCACCTCGGTACGGAAATCGGCCGGCCGGTCGGAGAAGCGCAGCCCGCCGCGGGCCACCGGACCGGCGCGCAGATGGACCCCCTCGACATGGGTGCCGTGGACGAAGATCTCGCGCCACGGCCTGGGCGTCGGCCCGAAGGGGAGACGCTGGCCGTCGATCTTGATCACCACCGGCTCCTCCGGGCGGCGGGTCCACTGGTTGCTGCGCAGGGAGGCGGAGATGAGGGTATGCAGCGCACGGAACCAGCGGTCGTGGGCCAGGCTGCGCACCTCGCCCATGGCGCGGTCGAACTCGAGCTGCGCCTGCGCGCCGTAGGTGGCGGGCATCGCCGGCCGGTGGCGCGCCTCGAACAGGCGGAAGAGCGCCCGGGTCACCGCCGGGTACTCCAGCATGGTCTGGGTCAGCGGGCCGACCGCCGCCTCACGCTCGATCTGCACCAGGTAGTTGCGCAGGGTGATCATCACCGCGATCTGGTCGATATCCAGCCCGGCGGAGATGAGCAGCGCGTTGAGCGGATCGTGGTCGCGCGTGCCGTTCATCACGCAGGCCAGCGCATGCTGCAGACGGACGATCGCATCGCGGGTCACCCGACGCCCCCCCTCGGGACGGCAGCCGAGTTGACTGACCACCATCGTCTCCTCTCCCTCGCCCAGCGTGGCCACCATCTCGTCCATCGCCACCAGCCCGAAGGCCTGCACCCGCTCGACCAGCGCCCCCAGCGCCAGCTCGGTCGGGGAGAGGATCTGCACCACCAGCCGCCCGTCGTCGCGCCGGACGCGCACCCGGCAGGCGCGATCCTCGCGCATCCGACGGAAGGCGAGATAATCCTCGGCATACTGCTCAGGAGGGAAGCATTCGCGGTAGCGGGGGGAGGAGCGGCCGAGCAGGGCCAGCGCCTCGGGCAACACCACCCGGTCGCCCAACTCGAGCAGTGCGTCGCGGGCGCGGTCCCACCAGAAGGTGATGCAGTCGGCCAGCCGGGCGCGGATCTCGTCGATCTCCGGCCAGCGGGCAGGAGCACGGTTGTCGCAGGCGAAGAAGAGAACCCGGTAGCTGGCCACGCCGAAGCTGTTGATCCCTTCGACCCGCAGGCCGAGGCCGGCGAGCGCCGTCCGCATGTGGGCGGTGACGTTGGGGCCGAAGCGGGAGCTGGAGATGGTCACCATCAGGTAGTCGACGATCCCCCATTCGGGGTGCAACCGGCTGACCACCACCTTGCGCGAATCGGCCAGATCAACGATGGCGCGCAGAGGTTGGAGCCACTGCTCGGACGGCACGGCCAGCAACATCGGCTTGGGTACCCGGTCGAAGAGGGTGCGCAACTCGCGACGGTAGAAGGCCGACTGGCGCAACAACGGCGCGGCCAGCAGCCGTTGCCAACGCGGCTTGAGCAGTGGGGTTCGGCTGGCGCTGAAATGGCGGGCGCTGCGCGAGAAATGGCCGAGCAGGGTGGCGCGGTGCAACCACTCCTCCTCTCCCTCCCGCCAGACCAGCTGCACCACCTCGACCAGGCTGGCGCTGTAGAGGTGGTTGTGGGTGGCCGGCAGTTGCCACCAGTGGACACCGATGCGATCGCAGCAGTCGGTCAGCGCCAGCTGCCCGGAGAGGCCGGGGGCCAATCGCTCCATCAACGCCCCGTCGCCGAGCACCCCCAGGCGGAGACCGTCGCCGACGACGCCGTAGAAGATATACTTCTCATCGAGCATCCACTCGAGCAGCGTGGCCTGATCGGGATGGCTGCTGAGCAGCGCCCGGGCCGCGGTGGCGACCAGCCGACGCATGGCGTCGAAGTCGCGCACCGATAGCTCCACCGCCCGCAGCACCGCCTGCAGATCGCGCCCCAGCCGCTCCACCTCCTTGACCAGCGTCGCCGAGACGTGCAACGCGATCAGCATCAGGTTGTCGGCGGCGTCGGGCTGCGCCGGTTGCAGACGGCGCGCGCCCGACGCATCGCGGCGCATATTGAGGGTGATGGTCTGCTGTTCGAGCAGCCCGATGTCGCGCTGGTGCAGATAGTTGCGCACCGCATCGTAGTAGAAGGCCTGGTCGGGGCAGCGAATGATCAGCAGATGGCGGTGGAAGTTGCCGCAACTGAAGGTGGAGATGTCGGTCGCCACCGCCGCGTCGGAGGCGAGCAGCCGCCAGCAGCCGTGCAGCAGCCGGGCGGAGAGGCGCCAGCGTGCCGGCCCGCCGCCGGGGGTGAAGCCCTCGGCATCGAGCAACCCGATCAGTTGGCGGCGCAGCGAACGCATGCCGTGACTATACCGACCGCCACCGCCGATGGAAGCGCGACGACATGAATCTAGGCGGCCAGGCGGCGCAGCATGGCGTCGGCCGCGGCCAGCCGCGCGCCCAGTTCGCTCGCCAGCCGGGTGACCAGCGTCATCGCCAGCCGCGGATGGGCATCGGCCAGGGCGAGCAGATCGCCGTGGGCGAGTTCGACCCATTCGACGTCGCTGATCGCCTTGAGATCGGCGGTGCGCGGCCCGGGATGGAGGAAGGCCGCCTCGCCCACCGCCATGCCCGGCCCACAGACGGCCAGCCGCATCCGCTTCTTCTTGCGGTAGGGCAGGAGCACCTCCACCTCACCGGCCAGCACCACGCAGAGCGCATCGCCGGGATCGCCGCAGCGGAACAGGTAGGTGCCGGCGGCGGCGCGACGGTGGGTGAGCAGCGGCACGACGCGGGCGAACTGCTTGTCGCTGAGCCCGGAAAAGAGGGCGGCCTCACGCACCGCGCAGCGCGCCTGGTGGTGGGAGGGGGTGATCCCCTCCTCCTGCAGCAGCAGATTCTCCACATGCTCAATGGCATCCTCGGTCTGGGCGAAGGTGGCGATGGGCTCCCCGGCGTGGAACGGCACCACCCCGGCATGCTGCCGCCCCTTGCAGCGGGCCAGCTCCATCCGCCCGCCGGCATGGCTGATCAGGAGCGCCCCACCCCGCCCACGCAGCAGCCCGGCGATCTGGCCGATCATGTGCAACGCAGTCAGATCGACCTGCGACACCCGCCGCAGGCTGAGGATGACGAAACGCTCCGGCGCGCTGCTGATCGCGCCGTAGAGGCTGTCGGCGCTGCCGAAGAAGAGTGCCCCCTGCAGATCGTAGCCGGCCGCATGATCGGCCAGGCGCGCGATCGCTTCGCGTTCGGCTCGCGGCCGGTTGCGCAGCGAGCTGCGCTCGCCCAGCCCCCAACGTCGGTGGATGGCGCTGCGCCCCACCTGCGTGCGGAGGAACTCGACCACCGCCAGCACCACCCCGACCGCCACCGCCGCCAGCAGGTCGTAGTAGATGGTCACCGCCACGACGACCAGGGCGATGGCTGCATCGAGGCGGGCGCTGCGGCGCTTGAGCCATTCGATGATCTCCCCGTCGAGCATACCGAAGAGCGAGACATGGATGATGATGCCTGAGAAGACGCTGACCGGAAGCCAGGCGGCCAGCGGTGCCAGCAGCAAGACCACCACCATGATGGAGAGGGCGGTGACCAGCGCACACCAGCGCCGCCCTCCGCTCTCGATGGCCACCAGCGTGGCGCCGGTGGTCCCCGCCCCGGCCATGCCGCCGATCAGCGCGGCACAGAGATGGCCCGCACCCTGCGCCATCAGCTCGCGCCGGGCGTCGTGGCGGCAGCCGGTGGCGACATCGGCGATCACCGCCGTCAGGAGGGTATCGAGCGAGGCGAGCAGCGCCAGCGCCGCCGCCGATAGGGCCATCATGGTCCACGGCATCTGCCACACCTGCTGCCACGACGGGACGGCCGGCCCCTCGATCTGCAGCGGCGGCAGGGAGCCGACCACCCACGACGGCCGCACCTCCCAGCCGGCGAGCAACCGCACCAGATGGAAAAAGAGCGTCCCCGCCACCAGTCCGAGCACCGTCGCCGGCACGCCACGGACGTAGCGCGGCAGCCAGTGCATCGCGGCCAGCGTGACACCGGCGGTGGCCAGCGGCAGCCAGCCGATCGCCTGAGCCGAGGGAAGCAGTGCCTTCTCCTGCGACAGCACCATCAGGATGCCGGTGCCGGTCATGAAGCCGGAGACCACCGGATAGGGCATGAACTTGATGATCGCCCCCAGCCCGAGCGCGCCGACGATCAGCTGCAACAGACCGGCCATCGCCAGCGTGAACAACATCGCCTGCGTGAGCGCGTCGCCGGAGAGGCCGTGCGCCTGCAATCCGGCGACCAGCCCGCTGAGCAGCACCAGCGTCGGGCCGGTCGGCGCCGAGACCATCCCGCAGGTGGCGCGGGCCAGCCCGGATGCGGCCGAGAGCAGCGCCGCGGTGAGCAGGCCGGCCAGCGCGGCGGCGGCGCTGTCGCCGTGGACCGGCAGCCACAGGGCGATGCCGAAGGCCATCGCCTGCGGCAGGATCAGCGCGGCGGCCGAAATCCCGCCCCAGAGATCGCCGGCCACGCCCCACCGGCCCGATGCAGCAGCGCCCATCGCGCCACCATAGCCCCTCCCCAGGAGAAGACGCAAGCGGAGCAGGGCACGATTGCTCCCGGCACCCCCCTTCCCTAGCCTTCGGTGCGGTGATGGGCGCCATTCGTCCCGACGTCCGGCAGCCGTACCCCGCCGATGTAGCTCAGTTGGTAGAGCAGCTCACTCGTAATGAGCAGGTCGTCCGTTCGAGTCGGATCATCGGCTCCAGCTCCTCGCCGCCCCCGTGACGGCCGTGCGGAAGAGCGGCATCCCATCATCGGGCGATCGCCCGCAGATGCGATGCACCACCCCGCCACGGCCACTCCTCCCGGCCGCAGCCACCCTCCTCGTGCTGCTGCTGATCGCAGCGATTCAGCACCACCTCGATACGAGGCTCCACCCGCGGCAACCGGCCCCGCAGCCGCCACGGCAGCAGCAAGAGCGGCCAGCGACCACTGCACCCCGCCCCGCCAAAACCGGCAGCCACTTCGGCCGGATGGTCTGGATGCGGGACATCACCGGCCTGCTGCGCGATGCCGGCGTGGCTCCGCCCCTCGCCCAGGAGATCGCCCGCTGGCTGCTGGTCTACTGCCGCCACTACCGCATCCCCCCCGATGTGGCGCTGGCGGTGATGTATGTCGAATCGGGCTTCGACCGCTTCGCCGTCAGCGCCGCCGGCGCCCAGGGATTGATGCAGGTGATGCCTTTCTGGCGCGAGCAGTTCGGCGAACCGGAGGCCAACCTGTTCGACGTCGATGTGAACATCCGCTTCGGCTGTGCCATCATTCGCCACTACCTCGACCGCTACCAATCCCTGGATGCGGCGCTGGCCGCATACAACGGCAGCATCGGCTCCCGCAACTACATCCGCAGGGTCCATGCCGCCATGCGCCGCTTCGGCGCCATCCCGACGCTGGCCGATCTCTCGCATTGACGCCCGGAAGCAACGTTCCGCGAAACCGGAGGAGCCAACGCCCGCAATGAGCCCATTCCGCCTGCTCGCCATCGCCCCGTTGTTGCTGCTTGCCGCCTGCGCCTCCACCGGCGGTGGATCGGGCCATATCGAACGGGCGAACCCCTCCAGCTTCGGCTTCCTCAACAGCTACAAGAACGCCTTGCACGACTTCGAACAGGGGCGTCTGATGGAGGCGCGGGCCAAGATCATGGCCATGGACCGTACGCGCCCCGACTACAAGGCGGCGCGGCGGCTGCTGGTGCGGCGTATCGAACCGGCCCGGCGCAAGATGCTGCAGTTCTACCTCGACCGGGCACGAGCGCGGGAGAAGGCGGGCAAGTGGCGGCTGGCCGCGCGCGACTTCGGTCAGGCGGCCTACTTCTCCATCAAGCCGAAGCGCTGGCTGCGCCGGCAACACCTGCTGGAGATGAAGATCCGCCAGCTCCGCTTCGATCTGCTGCGCCGCACACTGCAGAGCGAAGACCGTCAACTGCTCGGCCGGCCGCGTGCCTTCACCCCCCCCAGGGAGCTGGCCGACGACCGACTGCTCAGCGAATGGCGACAGGAGCGGTGGGACGCCATCGAGGAGCGGGCGCAGCGAAACTACAGCCACGCCGCCAGGATGCTGCGCACCGGCTTCCCTGAACTGGCGCTGGCCTACCTGCACTCCGCGCTGCGCCTCTCCCCCGGCGACGGCCCGACCATGCGCATGCTGGAGGAGGCCAAAAAGCGCCTGCCGAAGGAGATCAGCCTTGCACCGCCGCGCAAGCGGCCGCACCACCATGTCAACAGCCGCAACGCAGCGCCCAGGCGGAAGATCCGGGTGCAGAGCGCCCGGGAGATCCGCCGGCTGATGGCCGACCGGCAGTGGGCCAAGGCCCGCCGCTACGCGCTGGCCTGGAAGCAGCGCCACGGCGAGGATGCTGACGCCATCCTCGCCGCACTGGCCAAACAGGCCCGCCGCTTCTCCGAGATGGGACGCCAGGCGGTGCGCGAGGAGCGGCTCGACCGGGCGGTCGCCCTCTGGAAGAAGGCGGTCACCCTGGCACCGGAGAACGAGGAGTACCGCAAGGCGCTGGAGTGGGCACAACAGATGCAGGAACGGCTCAAGCTGTTGCGCGCCCGAAGCGACAAGGGGAGATAGGCAACCTCATGACGATGCGGGATCGCGTGGTGGCACCGCGCAGAACGAGCCGCCAGATCATGGTCGGTGACGTGGCCATCGGCGGGGACGCCCCGATCGCGGTGCAGTCGATGACCAACACCGACACCCGCGATGTCGACGCCACCGTGGCGCAGATCGCGCGCATCGCCGAGGCCGGTGCCGACCTGGTGCGCGTCTCGGTGCCCGACCCGGAGTCGGCACGGGCGCTGCGCGACATCCTGCCGCAGGTGACCATCCCGGTGATCGCCGACATCCACTTCAGCTACAAGATGGCGCTGGCCGCACTGGAGGCCGGCGTGCACGGCCTGCGGCTCAACCCGGGCAACATCGGCGCACGCAGCCGGGTGGAACGGGTGGTCGCCGCGGCGAAAGAGCGCGGGATCTCCATCCGCATCGGGGTCAATGCCGGCTCGCTGGAGAAGGAGCTGCAGGAGAAGTACGGCGAGCCGTGTGCCGCGGCGATGGTCGACTCCGCGCTGGGACACATCCGCATCCTCGAGGAGATGGACTTCAATCTCATCAAGGTGTCGCTCAAGGCGAGCAACATCCCGATGACCGTGGCCGCCTATCGCCTGCTGGCCGGCCGGGTCGACTATCCGCTCCATCTCGGCATCACCGAATCGGGCAGCCGCTTCTCCGGCACGATCAAGTCCTCCATCGGGCTGGGATTACTGCTCGCCGACGGCATCGGCGACACCATCCGCGTCTCGCTGGCCGACCAGCCCGAACACGAGGTCCGCGTCGGCTTCGAGATCCTCAAGGCGTTGGGGTTGCGCCATCGCGGCGTCAACCTGATCGCCTGCCCGTCGTGCGCGCGGCAGAAGTTCGACGTGATCGGCCGGGTGGCCGAGCTGGAGCGGCGGCTGGCCCACATCCACGAGAAGATCGACGTGGCGGTGATCGGCTGCGTGGTCAACGGCCCGGGCGAGGCGCGCGAGGCGGCCATCGGCATCACCGGCGGCAAGCCGGAGCACACCCTCTTCCGCGACGGTGAACGCTGCGGCAAGGTGCGCGAGGCGGAGATGATCGAGACGATCGTCGCCGAGGTCGAGGCGCGGGCGGCGGCGATGCGTGCCGCCAAACGGCGGTGACGACCGGGCGCGGCGGAGCCGACGGGGCAGCCCCCCCCGCGGAGGCGCGGCCGCTGCGTGTGCTCTTCGTCTGCCTGGGCAACATCTGCCGCTCGCCGCTGGCCGAGGCGATCGCCCGCCGGCAGGCCGAGGAGATGGGGGTGGCCGACCGGTTCCACTTCGCCTCGGCCGGCACCGGCGACTGGCATGTCGGTTGCGGCGCCGATCCCCGCTCGGCGGCGACCGCGCAGCGCTTCGGCCTCGACCTCTCGCACCACCGGGCGCAGCAGATCACCGCTGCGGAGATCGCCGACTGGGACTGGCTGATCGCCATGGACCGCGCCAACCGCCAACAGCTGCTGGCCATGGGCGCGCCGCCCGAGCGCGTCTGGATGATGCGTCGCTTCGAGGCGCCCGACGGCAACGGCATGGAGGACGTACCCGACCCCTACTACGGCGGTCCGGAGGGGTTTGTGTTGATGTACCGCCTGCTGCGCGACAACGCCCACGCGATCATCGAAGCGTTGCTGGCGCAGGCGCGCTGACCCATGTTCTCCTGCGATGAGCCTACCGCCGCGCTGATCCGGCAGGCGCTGCGGGAGGATGCCGCCGACAACGACATCACCGCACTGGCCACGGTGCCCCCCAGCCGGCTAAGCCGAGGGGAGATCGTCGCCAAGGCGCCGGGGGTGCTCTCCGGCTGCGCGATCGCTGCGGCCTGCTTCCACGCCGTCGATTCGGCCATCGACTGCCGCTGGCTGGTGGAAGATGGCGCGCGCGTGGCCCCCGGGACCCGCGTGGCCGAGCTCCACGGCCCCACCCGATCCCTGCTGGCAGCCGAGCGCACCGCGCTCAACTTCCTGCAGCACCTCTCCGGCATCGCCAGCGCCACCGCCCGCTTCGTCGCGCGCGTCGCCGGCACCGGTTGCGCCATCTACGACACGCGCAAGACCCTCCCCGGAATGCGTGCGGCGGCCAAGGCGGCGGTGGTCCACGGCGGCGGCCGCAACCACCGCGCCGACCTGGCCGGCGGTTTCCTGATCAAGGAGAACCACATCCTCGCCGCCGGCTCGATCGGTGCGGCGGTGGCGCGCTGCCGCGCGGCCGGAAGCGACCGGTGGATCGAGGTGGAGTGCGAAACAGTGGCCCAGGTGGAGGAGGCGGCCGCGCTGGCGCCGGAGTTGATCCTGCTCGACAACATGGCGATCGGCGAGGTGCGGCGGGCGCGTGCCATCGTGCCGCGCGGCGGCCCCACCCGACTCGAGGCCAGCGGCGGCATCACGCTGGAGAACGTCCGCGCCTACGCCGAGTGCGGCGTGGAGCGGATCGCCGTCGGTGCCATCACCCACTCCGCTCCGGCGCTCGATCTCTCACTGCTGCTGCGGTCGTGATCGCCCCCACCCCCCTCTCCCTGCCCGACTGCCGCATCCCCTGGCGCCATCTGGCGCTGGACACCGTCACCTCGACCAACGACATCGCACTGCAGCAGGCGGCGCAGGGGGCCGCAGAGGGGCTGGTGGTCACCGCGCGCCAGCAGAGCGCCGGCCGCGGGCGCCACGGCCGGGAGTGGATCGGCGATCCAGGCCGCAGCCTGCTGATGAGCCTGTTGTTACGCCCGGAGCGGATCGACCCCCACCGGCTGCCGCAGATCTCGCTGGCCGCCGCGCTCGCCCTGCACGACGCACTCTCGGCCGCCGGCGCCAACGCCCGGGTGAAGTGGCCCAACGACCTCCTGATCGAAGGGTGCAAGGTGGCCGGGATCCTCAGCGAGCTGCGCTGCGCCCCCACTGGCGGGCCGATCGTCGCCGTCGGCATCGGGCTCAACCTCAAGCCTCCCGTCGACGGCTGGCCCGGCCATCTGCGACGGCCGGCGGCGGCCCTCTCACGCTTCGCCGGCGTGGTGCAGTGCGACGCGGCGGCCTGGATGCTGCGGATCCTCCCCTGCTTCGACCGGCGCTACGCACAACTCACCGACGACGCCTTCCCCGCCATCGCCGACGACTGGTGGCGGGCGCACGGCGGCGCCCGGCCGGTGACGGTGGATGAGGAGTGCGCCCTGCCATGGCGGGGAACGGCGGTCGGCATCGACGACGACGGCGCGCTGCTGGTACGCGACGCCGAAGGGCGCACCCACCGCATCGTCGCCGCGGAGGTCGATGGATGACGGCCGCCCGGGAGGCCGGCATCCGCGGCCAAGAGGGCCGCACACATCCGGAGGTCGTGCGTGCAACCGACGGATCTGTCAGGCGTCCGGGTCGTGGATGACGCCATGCTGCTGGCCATCGATGTCGGCAACAGCGAGATCGCCTGCGGCCTCTACCCGCTGGAGGGGACCGGCACGCCACGGCTTCGCTCCTGCTGGCGGCTGCAGAGCCATCGGGGGCGGACCGCCGACGAGCTGGCCTGGCAGCTGTTCGGCCAGCTGGAGATGCACGACGCCGACGCGGCTGCGATCCGCGCGGTCATCTGCGCCAGCGTGGTGCCGGCGCTCGACGAGGTCGTCCGCCAGGCCTGCGCCCGCATCACCTCCGCCGGCTTCGCCCGGGTCGGCGAGAAGGGGGTGCGCACCGGCATGGCCATCGACTACCTCCACCCGGGCGATGTCGGCGCCGACCGCATCGTCAACGCCGTCGCCGCCCGCCACCGTTTCGGTGCGCCGGTGATCGTGCTCGACTGCGGCACCGCCACCACCTTCGATGTGGTCACAGCCAACGGCCACTACGCCGGCGGGCTGATCCTGGCCGGCTTCGAGCTGGCGCTGGAGGCGTTGGCCCGGCGCGCCGCCCGGCTGCCGACCGTCTCCCTCGCCCGCCACGAGCGGCTGATCGGCCGCACCACGGTCCATGCCATGCAGGCCGGCGCCTACTGGGGGGCGGTCGAGGCGCTCTCCGGTCTGATCCGCCGATTGCGCCGCGAGCTGGGCGACGATGCGGTGCCGGTGGTGGCCACCGGCGGCGCGGCATCGGCCATCGCCGACGACCTGCCCGAGCTGGCCGCACTGCTGCCCCACCTGACCCTCGACGGCCTGGCCTTGATCGGCCGCAGCCACTTCGGGGGGGGCGGGCGATGAACCGGATCCTCCAGCGCATACTGATCGCCTTGATGGTCGCGGCCATGGGTGCGCTCGCCTGGATGGCGTGGAATCCGGTGGTGGTCGACCGGGGCGGCCGCACCCTCCGCCTCGCCGTTCCTCCCCCGCCCCGGCCCGCCGGCCAACGCTGGCAGGTGGTCAGCCGGCGCTTCCTCCGGGAGGACGACGCCCGCGCCATGGCCCGGCGGCTGACCGGGCTGGGGCTGCACCCCCGGATCCGGGCCGACCGGGAGCAGGTCGAATGGACCGGATTCGCCGATCCCTACAGCTACCCCTCCACCGCCGCCGCGATCGAGGCGCAGGCGCGATGGAAACAGGCGGGGATCGATTCGACCGTGCTGCACGACGACCTCGGCTACCGCCTGCTGCTCGGCCGCTTCTACTCCGGCAAGGAGATCGCCGGACAGAAGGCGCGGCTGGCGGCCAGCGGGCTGGAGTGGCGCGAGGAGCGCCACAGCGAGGAGCGCACCGTCTGGCGCATCCTCTTCCCGCCGCAACCGCGCGAGGAGGCGGAGGTCACCTGGGGGGCGGCGCAGAAGGTGGGCGGACTCGATCCGCTGCTGCGCCGGGTCGGCCCCGCCGGAACGGGTGGGGGAGGCGATGCACGGTAGGGTGATCCTCGGTCTGGCCGGCACCGCCCTATCGAAGGAGGAGCGCCGCTGGCTACGCGCGCGCCCTCCGGCCGGCATCATCCTCTTCGCCCGCAACGCCGACACCCCCGGCCAGCTCCGCCGGCTGATCGGCGAGGCACAGGAAGCAGCCGGCAGAGAGTTGATCGTGGCCGTCGACGAGGAGGGCGGCCGGGTCAACCGCCTCCCCTGGCCCCCCTTTTGCACCCGACCGGCGGCGGCAACATTCGGCGCCGCCTTTCTGGACAATGCGCAACGCGCGCTGCAGCAGGCCCGTGACGACGCCCGTCGCTGCGCCGCCGCACTGCGCAGGCTGGGAATCAGCCACAACTGCGCACCGGTGCTCGACCTGCGCATCCCCGGCGCCCACGATGTGATCGGCGCGCGCGCCTACAGCGACGATCCGGAGGTGACCGGTCGACTCGGCGCGGCGGTGGTGGAAGGGATGGCCGAGGAGGGGATCGGCGCGGTGGGCAAACACTTCCCCGGCCACGGCCGAGCGCGGTGCGACTCGCATCAAACCACCCCGGAGGTGGTCGCCTCCGACGCCACACTCCAGGCGGAGATGGCGCCCTTCGCCGCAGCGATCGCCCACGGCCTGCGCCATGTGATGACCGCCCACGTCCGCTACCCGCGGCAGGATCGGGCCATCGCCACCTTCTCACGCTACTGGCTTGGGCGGTTGCGGGAGGAGCTGCGCTTCTCCGGCACCGTCTGGAGCGACGACCTGGGGATGGGCGGCACCGGTGTCGATCTGCCCTGCGCCCTGCAGACGGCGGCGGAGGCGGGCTGCGACCTGCTGCTCGTCTGCCGCCCCGAGGATTGCCGGGGGGTGATGGAGGATGGCGGCGCAGGCAACCCTCCTCCGCAGCGGCGTGCCGAGGCGGAGCCGCTGCGGCCCGATCGACCATGAAGGTCGACGGCACCGACTACCGCACCGTCTGGATGGAGGATGGGGTGGTGCACATGATCGAGCAGAACCGGCTGCCGTTCGAGTTCGCCATCGCCACCCTGCCCGACCACGAAGCCACCGCCCGCGCCATCGAGGAGATGACCGTACGCGGCGCAGGCGCCATCGGCGCCGCCGCCGGCTACGCCATGGCCCAGGGCTTCCTCGCCGCCGCCGGCGACCGGAACAGGCAGCAGCAGGCCCGGGCGCGCATCCTCGCCACCCGACCGACCGCCCAAAACCTCTTCCATGCCGTCGAGCGGGTCTGGCGGGCGGGATGCGCCGGCGGCGCCGAGGCCGCGGTGGCCGAGGCGGAGGCCCTCGCCGATGCCGACGCCGAGGCGAGCCGCCGGATCGGCCTCCTCGGTGACTCGCTGATCGGGCACGATGCCCGCATCCTCACCCACTGCAACGCCGGCTGGCTCGCCTTCGTCGACCACGGCACCGCGCTCTCGCCGATCTATCGCGCCCATGAGAAGGGGAAACGCCCCTTCGTCTGGATCGACGAGACCCGCCCCCGCGGCCAGGGGGCCCGTCTGACCGCCTGGGAGCTGACCCGGGCGGGGATCGAATGCGCCCTGATCGCCGACAACGCCGCCGCCCACTACATGGCGGCGGGGATGGTCGACCTGGTCATCGTCGGCGCCGACCGCATCGCGGCCAACGGCGACACCGCCAACAAGATCGGCACGCTGGAGAAGGCGATCTGCGCCGACCGGTTCGGCATCCCATTCTATGTCGCCGCCCCCTGCGCCACCATCGACCCCGACGCCCCGGAGGGATCGGCCATCCCCATCGAGGAGCGCAGCGCCGACGAGCTGCTGTGGCAGGAGGGGGTGGACGCCGACGGCCGGCGCCACACCATCCGGGTGGCGGCCCCCGGCGTGGCCGCGCACAATCCGGCCTTCGACGTCACGCCGGCCGGGCTGATCCGCGCCATCATCACCGAGCGCGGCATCATCCCCCCCGCCGAGGCCGGCGCAGTGGCGGGCGATCGATAGTCAAGCGCACCGCCGCGCCATAGCTTCGCCCCCAGCCGGCCTCCGCCGACGGCGGCGGCGCGGCCACGGAGGGCCGCGCAACGGGATCGGTCGCCTGCACCGATCCACCGGCGAGGCGGTCGGAACACCGCGTGGTTCGACCGCCGTCGCGCCGGGAACCTCCACGGAGGGAGCTTGTGCGATGCGATCTGCCGATCAATGCTTTGGACCCTCTCCAACCAGCTCACCGTCGCCCGGGTGGCGCTGATCCCGGTGATCGTGGTGCTCTTCCACCTGCCGTGGCGCTTCAGTGGGGCGCTCTGCGCCGCCCTCTTCGTCGTCGCATCGCTCACCGACTGGCTCGACGGCTACCTGGCGCGCAGCAGGCAGGAGGCCACCCCCTTCGGCCGTTTCCTCGACCCGGTGGCCGACAAACTGCTCGTCGCCACCGTGCTGGTGCTGCTGGTGGGCACCCAGAGCGTGCCGGCGCTGCCGGCGGCGATCATCATCGGACGGGAGATCGCCATCAGCGCCCTGCGCGAATGGCTGGCCGAGCGCGCCGTCACCCTGCAGGTCTCCATGCTGGGCAAGGCCAAGACCGCCATGCAGATGATCGCCATCACAGCGCTGCTGCTCGACCTCGACATCTTCGGCATCAACACCCATGAGGCGGGGCTGGTCCTCCTCTGGGCGGCGGCGGCCCTCACCATCTGGTCGGGCTACGAATACATCAAGGAGGCGTGGCAGGAGCTGATGGCGCCCGGAGCGTAGCAGCCCCGCCCGCCGACGGAGGCGCATATGTCGGGCGACACCCCGGGCATCCATCTTCCCTGCTCCCCCATTCCCATGCGAACGACGACCCACCGACCCACGGAACGACGGCTTGGACGACTCGCCGGGCGCATCCACCGCTTCTGCCTGCCGCTGCGCTGGCGCTGGGCGCTCCTGGTCGGCGGCGCCGTCACCCTCTCCATCGCCCTCCTCACCGCGCTGGCGCTCGACATGGAGCGCACCGCCTGGGAACGCGACCAGCAGGCGCAGGCCACCCTGCTGGTCGACCGGCTGGCCGACGAACTCAAGTTGCCGATGCTGGCCGACAACCGGGTGCAGGTGCGGTTGCTTCTCGACCGATTCATCGATCGCGTACCCGACGCGGTCTCGGTGGAGCTGCGCTGGCACGGCGGCCGGCGGGACCGGGCGGGCGCGCCCCCTCCCTCCCGCATGGAGCGCCCCATCCACGGCTCCGCCACCCACCGTCTCGCCACCGACGGCCTCTGGTTCGGCCGTACCATCACCTACGCCGACACCACCCTCGGCACCGTCGCCGTCGCCTTCTCGGAGGCGGGATGGCACCAGATGGTGCAGCGGTTGACCAGCCGCCTGCTCCTCGCCGCCCTGGCGGTGCTGCTGCTCACCTCGCTGGCCGTCTTCTGGCTCGCCGGCCGCATGAGCCGGCCGATGGAGCTGCTCGCCGAAGGGGCGCAACTGGTCGCCGGGGGGGATTTCACCATCCGGCTGCCGGCGGGCGGCAACGACGAGATCGGCGACGCGATGCGCGCCTTCAACGATATGGTCGGAGAACTGGAGCACAAAGCACGGATGCGCGACGAAGTGGGGCGCTACCTCAACCCCGAGGTGGTCGAGCGGGTCTTCGACCGCCAGCGTCAGGGGCCTCAGAGCGAACGGCGGGAGGTAACGATACTCTTCGCCGACATGGTCGCCTTCACCGCCTTCTCGCAACACGCCGACACCAGCGAGGTGGTGGCCACCCTCAACCGCTTCTTCGGCCTCTTCAACAGCATCATCACCCATTTCGGCGGCCATGTGGACAAGTTCATCGGCGATGCGGTGATGGCGGTCTTCAACCACCCCTACCCCGACGACCGGCATCCGGTCAAGGCGGCATCGGCGGCGTTGGCCATGGCCGAGTGCTGCCGCCGCCTCCATGTTCGCCGCCCGGGCGACGGCCGCGAGGTCGCCTTCCGCATCGGCCTCAACCGCGGCGAGGTGATCGTGGGCAACATCGGCGCCGACGAACGGCTGGAGTTCACGGTGATCGGCGATGCGGTCAACGTCGCCTCGCGCATGGAGGGGCTGGGCGGAGCCAATCAGGTGGTGGCCTCGGCCTCCACCTTCGACGGCATCGACCACCGCTTCGAACTGCACGACCTGGGCGGGCGTCCGGTCAAGGGGGTGCGCCGGCCGATCCGGTGCGTGGCCATCTCCACCGGAGATGCAGCGCTGATGGAGGAGATCGACCAGGCCGTGGAGCAGGCGCTGGAGCGGCACCTCGGCCCCGACTACGAAGCGCGACTTGCCGGCGGCTGAAGGGAGGGAGTCCGCCGTCGCGGTGATCGGCGGCGGCAGCTGGGGCACCGCGCTGGCCGTGGTGCTGGCCCGCGGCGGCGCGCGGGTGGCACTGCTGGTGCGCGATCCGGAACAGGCACGGGCGATCAACCGGGAGGGCCGCAATCCGCGCCATCTCCCGCAGATCCCGCTGCCGCCGTCGATCCGCGCCACCGTATCGGCCGACGAGGCGCTCGGCGCGGCGCGACTCATCGTCTACGCCCTGCCCTGCGCCGCGCTGCCCGCCGCGCTCGACACCATCGCCGCCCTCGGAGGCGATGCGCCGGTGATCGCCGCATGCAAGGGGCTCCACCACCCGTCGGGGCTGCGGGTGGACGAGATGGTGCGGCAGGCCGTCGGGGTGGAGCGCACCCTGCTGCTCTCCGGCCCCTCCTTCGCCGGGGAGGTGGCGACGGGGGCGCCCACCGCCATCACCCTGGCCGCGGCCGAACTGGCGCGGGCAGAGCAAACGGCACGCTGGTTCGCCCCCACCACCTTCCGCATCTACCCCCACGACGACCTGATCGGCGTCGCGCTCGGCGGCGCGCTGAAGAACGTCATCGCCATCGCCGCTGGCATCGCCGACGGCCTGGGACTGGGACACAACGCCATGGCGGCGCTGATCACCCGAGGCATGCAGGAGATCAACCGACTGGCCGTGGCCTACGGCGCCCGCCCCCGGACCCTCTACGGCCTCTCCGGCCTGGGTGACCTGGTGCTCACCTGCACGGGGGAGGCGTCGCGCAACCGCCGGCTGGGTCGGGCGTTGGCCGGGGGGGCGACGCCACAGGAGGCGCGCGCCGCCATCGGCGAGGTGACCGAGGGGGCGGAGAGCGCCCGCACGGCGCTGGCGCTGGCCGAGCGCAAGGGGTGCGACGCACCGATCATCGCGACGGTCTGTCGCATCCTCGACGGCGTCTGGAGCTGCCGACAAGGGCTGGATGCGCTGCTCGCCCGCCCGGAGCGGGCCGAGTTCTCCTGATCCAACCTGGTACGGCGTGCGCGGCGACGACGAAGAGGAGCGGCTCTTCCGGACGATGGCCGATGGGGTCATCCCGCTGGAGGCCCCCCGCCGGATCCACCCCCTCCGCCGTCC
>RFFX01000093.1 GCA_003696765.1 Zetaproteobacteria bacterium
CCCCCTTACCGCTCCCCCCCTTCCAGGGCCCCTCCGCCGCCACCGCCCCTACGGCGGGCGGCGGCCAGCGTGGCGAGATAGCGCGCCACGTTGCGCCGATGCCCGGCCAGGGTGGCGGCGAAACGGTGGCCGCCACGGCCGTCGGCGACGAAGTAGAGCGCGTCGCTCTTCGCCGGACGGGCGGCGGCGATCAGGCTGGCCCGCCCAGGATGGCAGATCGGCGTCGGCGGCAGCCCCTTGTGGAGGTAGCTGTTCCACGGGGTGTCGCGCCGCAGGTCGCGCCGGGTCAGATCGCCGGAGAAGCGGCCGTCGCGCCGGTAGATGCCATAGATCACCGTCGGATCCATCTGCAGCGGCATCCCCCGCGCAAGCCGGTTATGGATCACCGCGCTGATCAGCGGACGCTCGCGCTCCCGGGCGGTCTCCTTCTCGATGATCGAGGCGATGATGCGCAACCGCGGCCAGTGGCGGCGATCGGGATCGAGCCGGGCGAGCAGCCGCCGTTGCGCCGCGCGCATCCGGGCGAGCAGCGCGTAGGGGTCGAGCGGCAGGGTGTAGCGCCAGCTCTCCGGCAACAGCTCCCCCTCGCCAAGGCCGAGCCGCCGCCACGCCTGCCGCCAACGCGCCTCCTCCACGCCGGTGCGGCGGGCGAGCAGGGCGATGATCTGCGCGCTGCGCAACCCTTCGGGGACGGTCACCTGCAGCCGGAGCACCGCGCCCCGCCGCAGCCGTTCGACCACCATGCGGGGGGAGAGGGCGCCGACGAAGCGGTAGCTGCCCGCCTGCAGTGCCCGCCCCCCACCGTGGAGCCGCAGGTAGAGGCGCAGCGCCAGCGGATGGTCGATCACCCCGGCGCGGGCCAGCGCCGCCGCCACGCCCCGCTCGCTCATTCCCGGCGGTACGGTGAACCGTTCCACGGCCAGCCGGCGCGGTGTATCGAGCCAATGTACCAGCCACCACCAGCAGCCGACAGCGATCGACAGCAGAAGCAGGACCATACCGGCCAGTGCGCGCCGCTTCATCCGTGATCGAATCGCAAAAAGTCCGTCCGTGGAGGCAAGATCCCGGGAGATCACGGCTCCAGCGCCGCGCGCAGCCGGTCGACGGCCGGGTGATCGCGGCAGGAACGGCCGTCGATCGCAGCCGGCGGTTGCACCGGCAGCACGCTGTTGAGCAGAACGACCGCCTCGGCGCGGGCGACGAGCGCCCGGTCGCACCGTCCCTCCCGCAGCAGGCCGGCATCGATCAGCCGCTGGCGGGTGATGCCGGGCAGCACGCCGCCGTCGCCGACGGCAGGCGTCCACCACACGCCGTCGCACCAGAGCGCGACGTTGGCGATGGCCGCACCACAGAGCCGTTCGCCATGCCAGAGCAGCGGCAACTCGCCGCGCGCCAGAATCCCTCGCCCGCCACTACGCAACATCAGACCGTAATCACAGCCGAACTTGGCCACGACCGGGGCATCGCCGCGCGGGTGGGGCATCGACCGAAGCCGCGCCGGCGGACGGGGAACCCGTGGCGTCGACTGCAGCCAGGCGCGCGGCCCGTCGCCGGCTGTGGCCAGCCCCATCGCCGCCTCGCCGGGGGAGACGGTCAACCGCGCCACCCGCTCCCCCGCCGGCAACCCGGCGATGGCGTCGCGCAGCCGTGTTTCGTCGCGGTCATCCAGCACGATGCCCAACCGATCGCAGCCGCGCCGCAACCGGGCGAAGTGGGCCGACCACGCCCGCGGCACGCCCTCCTCCACCACGAAGGTCTCGAAGCAGGACTCGCCGTAGCCGACCGCCCGGTCGAGCCGGTCGACACAGCACAGGTCGATCGGAGCCATGGAGGCAACCGTACCCCCGGGCGAAGAACGCGACAACGCCCCCTGCCTGCGGCATTGGCCTCCATCCGGCACCCCTGTTACCATGCGCCGCGGTCGCCTGGGCCGCGCACGTCGCCTGGCCACGAAGCGATCATCACTCCATTCCATTCCGGCGAGGTGCATCATGGGCTTGGGTACCACCGAACTGATCCTGATTCTGGTCATCGTCCTGGTGCTGTTCGGCGCCAAGAAGCTGCCGGAGATCGGCGCCGGGCTGGCCAAGGGGATCCGCAGCTTCCGCAGCGGCATGGCCGAGCTCGACCAGCCGGAGGAGAAGGGGCAGAACGAACACGGGCAGGACCAGGCGGGCAAGACCGCCTGATTCCCCGCCATGCCGGAGATCGGCATCTTCGAGCTGCTGCTCATCGGGCTGGTCGGCTTCGTCGTGCTGGGCCCGGAACGGATCCCGGAGTTCTTCCGGCAGATCGTGTCGATGGTGCGCACCGTCCGCCGCTGGTTCTTCCAGATGAAGGAACAGATCGAGATCGAGCGCATGCTGATCGCTGAACCGGTCGAGGAGGGCAGGAAGGCGGTGGAAGAGGCGGTCGCTCCGCTGCGGGAGCCCTCCGCCGATCCGCCGAACCCGCCGGCCCATCCCCGGCGCTGATGGCCGCCGGTTCCGACGGCGAGATCGGAGACTCCGGAGCGGACGAGGCGCTGATCCCGGGGCTGATGCCCCACCTGCGCGAGCTGCGCCGTCGGCTGATCTGGATCGGGGTGATCTACCTGGCCGGCGTGGTGGTGGTGATGCACTTCTCCGACGCCGCCTTCCAGTTCATCGCCCGGCCGATCCGCGCCGCCCTGCCCCCGGGGACGCCGCTGGTCTTCCTGGGCGCGCCGGATCTCTTCTTCACCTACCTGAAGATCGCGCTGGTACTCGCCATCTTCCTCACCGCGCCGCTCACCTTCTACCACTTCTGGGCCTTCGTCGCCCCCGGCCTCTACCGCCACGAACGGCGCCTCTTCCTCACCCTCCTCGGCGCCAGCCTCCTGCTGCTGACCGCCGGCGCCGCCTTCGCCTTCTTCGTCGTCTTCCCGTTGATCTTCCACTTCTTCTTCGGGCTGGCCACCGACGGCATCCAGGCGC
The DNA here is from genome assembly GCA_003696765.1 of Zetaproteobacteria bacterium. Lineage (NCBI taxonomy): Bacteria > Pseudomonadati > Pseudomonadota > Candidatius Mariprofundia > Zetaproteobacteria bacterium. The sequence goes on from RFFX01000093.1 coordinate 2,955, forward strand.
TGCCGGCGGTCAAGGAGTATCTGACGCTGGTGCTCAAGCTGCTCTTCGCCTTCGGGCTGGTCTTCCAGATCCCGCTGCTGGTGCTGCTATTGGTACGGCTGGAGCTGGTGGAGCTTGCCGCACTGACCGGCAAGCGGCGCCATGTGGTGGTTTGGGCCTTCATCATCGCCGCCATCCTCACCCCGCCGGACATCATCTCGCAGACGCTGCTGGCGCTGCCCATGCTGCTGCTCTACGAGGCGGGGATCCTCGCCGCCCGCCTGCTGGGCGGACGGTGAAGGCGGCGGGGTCGAACGAGCGCGCCCTGATCCGGCGCCTGTTCCTGCGACGACGCGCACACGATGAGGGGGTGGAGGTGGCCAACGGCGACGACGCCTCGGTCCATACCCTGCCGGAGGGCATGGCGCTGGCGGTGAGCTGTGATGCGGCGCTGGCCGGCAGCCATTGGCCGCGGGGGTTCGATCTGGAGCAGGCGGCGGAACGGGCGGTGCAGGCGGCCTTCTCCGATCTGGCGGCGATGGGGGCGAGTGCCCGCTGGTGCTGGTCGGCGCTGATGGCCGCCGACGCCGCTGCCCTGACCGCGCTCGGCCGGGGGGTGAGAGCCGGGTGTGGCCGGATTGGCGCCGTTCTGGTCGGTGGTGACTGTGTGCGCAGCCGCGTCAACGGGGTGAGCCTGACCGTCGCAGGGCTACTGCCGACGGGCAGCGCCATGCGGCGCGACGCCGCC
>RFFX01000094.1 GCA_003696765.1 Zetaproteobacteria bacterium
CATTCTTGATCGAATCGCAAAAAGTCCGTCCGTGGACTTCTCGCTCGACGGGTATCGAAGAGCGCACTCTTCGATACCATTACAAATCAATCGCTTGCCCACGCAAGCACTTGATTTGCGCAGCCCTCCATGGCCGCGGACGCCGGGCTCCCGCGAAGCCGGCATCACCCCTTTTTGCGTCAAGGATCGCCGCTCCCACCCCGTTGTCAAACCGCACCGCCGGGCCCGTTCGATGGCGGCACGATCCCCCCCGCTCCCCGACCATGGAGGGAGTGTGTGCTGCGCAAGCCACGTTTGACGCCGCAGCCGATCGCCCCAGCATCGACGCCGGCCGGGTCACGGCCCGTCGGGGTCGGTAAGACATGATCGAATCGCAACACGTCCCTCCGTGGACGCGCCGGCGATGGGATCAGGACGTGCGCCGCTCCTCCGGATACCGGCCATCCACGGCCATGGAGGCCCACGGGACCAGAACCATGCAACAGTACACAACTCCACGGCAGGCCGCCACCCACCGAGGGGGCAGCCGCACCCTGCGGCCGCTGTTGATGCTGCTGCTCCTGCTGCCCACCGCCTGCGCCACCCCACAGCAGGAGCAGGCGGCCACGCGCGGCGCGCTGATCGGCGCCGCCGCCGGGGCGGCGATCGGGGCACCACACCGGAAGGCGGCGGAGGGGGCGCTGATCGGCGGCGCCATCGGTGCCGCCGCCGGTGCCGTCCTGGCCGATCCCGGCGGGCGACAGAGCACGCCGCCCCCCCGCGGCCGCTACCGTCCAGCCGCCGGCGCGGGGCTTCCCGCCCGCATCCACCACCACCGCCGCCATCGCGACGACGAGGAATCGGACGATTCGGAAGAGGAGTAGGCAGCAGCCGTCGGGCACCATTCGCGCGGCGCGCCCGATGGCCGCCGTCGCCGGGCTGGTCGGCAACACGCCGCTGATCCGTCTGCGGCGCGTCGTTCCCGATCTGCCGGAGGGGGTGCGGCTGCTGGCCAAGCTGGAGCGATTCAACCCCGGCGGCTCGGTCAAGGATCGGCCGGCACTCTGGATGATCCGCGACGGCATCGACCGCGGCCTGCTCACCCCGGAGAAGACCATCCTCGATTCGACCAGCGGCAACACCGGCATCGCCCTGGCCATGCTCGGCGCGGCGCTGGGCTACAGGGTGCGGCTGGTGATGCCGGGCAACGTCTCCGACGAGCGCAAGCGCATCTGCCGCGCCTTCGGCGCCGAGCTGCTCTTCTCCGATCCGCTGGAGGGCTCCGACGGCGCCATCCTCGAGGCGCGCCGCATCTACGAGATGGAGCCGGCGCGCTACTTCAAGCCCGACCAGTACAACAACCCGGCCAACCCCCGCGCCCACGAGGAGTCGACCGGCCCCGAGATCTGGCGCCAGACCGAGGGGGAGGTCACCCATTTCGTCGCCGCGATCGGCACCTCCGGCACGCTGATGGGGACCGGCCGCTACCTCAAGCGGCAGAATCCGGCGATCCGGGTGGTCGCCGCCGAACCCGACTCCCCCTTCCACGGCATCGAGGGGCTCAAGCACATGGCATCGAGCATCCTCCCCGGCATCTACGACCCGGAGGGATTCGACGAGAAGATCGGCGTCGACACCGAACGGGCCTACCGGCTGACCCGGGAGCTGGCGCGGCGTGAGGGGATCCTCGCCGGCCAGTCGTGCGGCTGCGCGCTGGCCGCGGCGATCGAAGTGGCCGGCCGTTGCCGCCCCCCGGCCACCATCGTGGTGATCTTTCCCGACGGCGGCGAGAAGTATCTCTCGACCCCGGTCTTCGCCGACGGTCGGGTCGGTATCGGCGAAGGGATCTAGCCTAAGGAGGAGCCCTCCACCCTCACAACGTGCGGGCCAACTGGATCCCCAGCCAGGCGAGGGGGAGGCAGAGCAGCACTTGGGCAATCACATTGGCCGCAGCCAACGCGAAGGAGCCGGACTGCACCAGCCGGATCGACTCGACCGAGAAGGTGGAGAAGGTGGTGAAGGCGCCGAGGAAGCCGACGGTGACCGCCATGCGCACCAGCTCGCCGCTGCTGCTGCGCTCCACCAGCCAGACGAAGAGGAAACCGAGCAGAAACGAGCCGGTGGCGTTGACCAGCAGCGTCCCCCACGGGAAGGGGGAGGCGCCGGCCAGCCGCTGCACGCCGGAGGCGGCCAGGAAGCGGGCCATCGCCCCCAGCGCGCCGCCCAGCGCAACCGCCAGCAGTTGGCCGCTCATCCTCCGCGCCGCTCCCGCTGCTGCTCGAGCCAGCGGATGCGCTCGCCCAGCGTGCGCTCGAATCCCCGCGCCACCGGCCGGTAGAGCGGAGCCTCCGGCGCAACGCCGTCGGGGAAGTGCCGCTGCGCCACCACCCCGTCGGGATCGTCGTGGGCGTAGCGGTAGCCGGCGCCATGGCCCAGCTCCTTCATCAGCCGGGTCGGGGCGTTGCGCAGATGGAGCGGCACCGCGGCGTCGCGGCTGTCGGCAGCCAGCCTGCGCGCCGCCTTCTCCGCCATGTAGAGCGCGTTGCTCTTGGGGGCGAGCGCCAGGTAGACGGCGGCGGCGAACAGCCCCTGCTCCCCCTCGGGCGAACCGAGTGTCTCGAACATGCGCAGCGCATCGAGCGCCACGGAGAGCGCGCGCGGATCGGCCAGCCCGACATCCTCGGTGGCCATCCGGATCATCCGCCTGATCAGATAGCGCGGCTCCTCGCCCGCCTCGAGCATGCGCGCCAGCCAGTAGCAGGCGGCGTCGGCGTCGGAATCGCGCACCGACTTGTGCAGCGCCGAGATCAGGTCGTAGTGGAAATCGCCATCGCGATCGTAGGCGGCGGCCTTGCGCGCCACCGTCCGGCGCACCTCCGCCCGGCTCCAACAGCGCCGATCGTCGGCGGCGAGCAGCTCCTCCAGCAGATTGAGCGCATAACGGCCGTCGCCGTCGGCGATCGCCGCCAGCTCGGCGACCGCTTCCTCATCGAGGGCGAAGCCGGCATGCTCCTGACGGATGTGGTCGATCGCGCGGCGCAGCATCCGCTCCAGCGCGGCCGCATCGAGCGGATCGAGCACCACCACCCGGCAGCGGGAGAGCAACGCGTTGTTGAGCGAAAAGGAGGGATTCTCGGTGGTGGCGCCGACCAGAACCAGGCTGCCGCGTTCGATCGCCGGCAGCAGCACATCCTGCTGCGCCTTGTTGAAGCGGTGGATCTCGTCGAGGAAGAGCAGGTGGGTGGCGCCCGCCGCTTCGGCCCGAGCCAGCACCTGCTGCACCTCCCGCTTGCCGGCGGAGACCGCCGAGAGGGTGTGCATGGGCAGCTCCGCCGCCTCGGCCATGATGTGGGCCAGCGTGGTCTTGCCCACCCCCGGCGGCCCCCAGAAGATGACCGAGCCCGCCCGCCCCTCGTCGATCATGGTGCGAAACCAACTCCCTTGGGCGGTGAGGTGCTCTTGGCCGACCACCTCGTCGAGCAGCCGCGGGCGCAGCCGGTGGGCCAGCGGCACCCGCCGTCGAGCCGGCGACGTAGCGCCGGCGAAGAGCTGCGGCTGTTCGGCGCCCATCGCGATCGCCCCCGGAGCCGTCCTAAAAGTATTGGCTGATGGTGATGCCGAAGCTCTGGCGCCGATGGGTCAGCCGCCCGCTTCCCGCCATGCCGCTGACCGTGGCCGCAGGCTGAAACTTGTAGGAGTAGGCGGCATCGATGTGGACGCCGAAGAGGTCGGAGCCGGCGCCAAGGGCGATACGGTGGCCGGAGAGGTCGGTCAGCGCCGGATCAAAGCCGCGCTTCTTCGCCGCCCCCTGCTCGAAGGCGTAGCCGAAGCGGAAGCGGGTATCCAGCCGCCAGGCCCAGGTGAGGCCGGCCATCAGATCGAAGGTGTCGCGCAGGGCCGGCGTGAAACCGACCAGCAGCGCGCCGTTGCGGTAGGCGGCGAGCGTGGAGAGCTTCTTCCAGTGGGTCCAGCGGCTATCCAGCTCCAGCCGGAGGTCGCGCCGCAGCCGCCAGGCGGCACCGAGACGGGCCGAATCGGGCAGCGACAACCGCGCCGTGGAGGCGCCGTCGGTGAAGCGCATCGCCGCGCCGCTGCGGTAGAGCGCGCCGAACGACCAGCCCGGCCACGGCCGCCACATCACCCCCAGATGGCCACCGACGGCGTTGTGCGAACTGCCGTTGAAGGCGCCACCCCCCCGCCGGACGAGATCGAGATTGCCGAAGTACCAATCCGGCCCGAGGGCGAAGGCGAGCGCGCTGTTTGCCGCCACCACCAGGCTGGCGTTGATGCGGTTGACCCGCAGCGCGCTGCGGCCGTAGCCGCTCCAGCTGTTGTTGACCGCCATCGGCATGGTCCAGGCCAGGGCCACGCCGTAGTCGCTGCCGTGGCCCATGTGGGTGAGGAAGCCGTGGCCGGTGTTGACGCCGCTGCTCCGCAGCGCGCCGGCGGGATCGAAACCGGCGTTGCGCCAGCGAATGATGCCGCCGGCCATGAAGTGGCCGCCGCTGTGCCAGGCGATGCCGGCGGGGTTGTAGACGGCGGCGGAGGCGTCGTCCGCGCTCGCCGTCATCGCGTTGGCCACCCCCAGCCCGGAGGCCGACTTGTCCGGCGCGCCGAAGCCGGCGGCGTAGAGCGCCCCCGGTGCGAGCAGCGACAACAGCGCACAGAGCCGGAGCGCCGCCCAGCGCCGCAGACGATCCCCTGCGAATCCATACATCCAGCTACTCTCCTTCGGTGATCACATCGACCCCCCGCGGCGGGGTGAAGCGGAACCGGGCGCGATCCGGCGCCCGCTCCACCACCTCGGAGAGGAGGATGCGGTTGCGGTTGCCCAGCTCGTCGCGCTGCTCCACCGCCGCCACCCTTCCCCGCCGGTCCAGCGTCAGCGTCACCACCATCCCGCCGCGGATGCGGATGGTGAACGCCCGCATGCTGCCATCCGGCGCGGGGGAACTCGACAGCAGCGCCACCTCGTCGGGTTTGATGCGGCCGTCGAGCAGCGCCATGGCCACCGAATCGACCGCCTGCAACCGCGACAGCCGTTCGGCCTGCAGCAGGTCGGGCTCATAGTGCCAGATCGCCTTGCCGTCGCTGACATAGAGCTGTTCGTAGGGGAAACTGTAGTGCCAGCGGAACATCCCCGGCCGGCGCACGGCCAGCCTGCCGCGGTAGCGCTCGACCGACCCGTCCCGGTAGGACAGCGTCTGGGTGAAGGCGGCGGAGAAGCCCTCCATCCGGTTGAGCCGGTCGAGGGCCTGGCGGAGCGGCCCGGGCAGCGGGGCGGCGGCCGCCTGCAGCGACCCGCAGGCGAGCATGGCGAACAGCAGCAGGCGCACCCTTGCGCCCTGCGCCCTAACCATCCTCCCGCTCCTTGCGCGCCAGCACCTTGCGGATGCCGCCGTTGCCCGGCGGCGTGACGATCCCCTCCCGCTCCATCTGCTCGACGATGCGGCTGGAGCGGTTGTAGCCGATGCGCAGGTAGCGCTGGATCATCGACACCGAGCAGATCCCCTTCTCCACCACCAGCGCCACCGCTTCGTCGAACTTCTCGTCGCGCGGCTCCTCCCGGCCGTCGCCCCCCTCCGCCCCCCCATCGGCCGCCGCGAAGACCGTGGGATCGTAGTCGGGCGGCGCCTGCTGCTTGAGATACTCGACCAGCCCGACCACCTCCTCGTCGGAGATGAAGGCGCCGTGGACCCGGATCAGATCGCGGCCGCCGTCGAGAAAGAGCGAATCGCCCATGCCGAGCAGCTGCTCGGCCCCCATCTGATCGAGAATGGTGCGCGAGTCGATGCGTGAGGAGACCTGAAAGGCGATGCGGCTGGGCAGATTGGCCTTGATCAGGCCGGTGATCACATCGACGCTGGGGCGCTGGGTGGCCAGGATGAGGTGGATGCCGGCGGCGCGCGCCTTCTGGGCGATGCGGCAGATCGACTGCTCCACCTCCTTGCCGGCGACCATCATCAGATCGGCCAGCTCGTCGATGATCACCACGATGAAGGGCAGCGGCACATGCGCCACCTCGCCGCCGTCCTCGCCGGTCATCGGCGGCAGCCTGCCTGCGGCCACCTGCTTGTTGTAGCCGAGGATGTTGCGCACCCTGGCCTTGCTCATCAGCTGATAGCGGCGCTCCATCTCGTAGACCGCCCAGGCCAGCGCCTTGTTCGCCTTGTGCGGGTCGGTCACCACCGGCACCAGCAGGTGGGGAATATCCTCATAGACCGACAGCTCGAGCATCTTGGGATCGACCATGATCATCCGCAGCCGCTCCGGCGTGTGGGTCATCAACATCGAGCAGATCATGGCGTTGATCGAGACCGACTTGCCCGAACCGGTGGTGCCGGCGACCAGCAGATGGGGCATGCGGGCCAGGTCGGCGACCACCGGCCTGCCGGCGATGTCCACCCCCAGGGCGAGCGGGATCACCTTCTTGCGATCGGCGAAGGCCTTGCTGGCCAGCACCTCGTGCATCAGCACGGTCTGCCGCCGGTTGTTGGGGATCTCGATGCCGATGGTGTTGCGGCCGGAGATGTTGCCGGAGACACGCACGCTGACCGCGGCCATCGAGCGGGCCAGGTCGTCCTGCAGCCCGACCACGCGGCTGAGCTTGGTCCCCGGCGCCGGCTCGAACTCGAACTGCACCACCACCGGCCCCGGCTGGATCGCCACCACCTTGCCCTGCACCTTGTAGTCGAGCAGCTTCTTCTCCAGCAGCCGGGCCATCGCCTGCAGCGCCTCCTCACTCATCTGCCGCTTCTCCCGCACCGCCGAGAAGAGCGAGAGGCTGGGCAGATGGAAGGGGCGCCCCCGCTCCGGAGGCTCCGCCGGCGGCAGCGGCAGCTCCTTCTGGCTCTCCTCCTGCGCCCGCCGTGACGGCTCCACCTCCGCCGGGGGGGTGATCTCCAGCTTCTCGCTTCTGGTGGCCAGCTCCGGCCGCCCGGCCCGCCGCTGCCTGCGCTGCTCCTCCCCGACCAGCCGATCGCGCTGCTCGTCGAGCCGCTCCCGGGCGCGGGTGAGGCGGCGTGAGGCCCCCCGGGCCAGCCATCCGAGCAGCCGACCGCCCAGCCGCCAGCCGTGGACCACCAACATCACCAGCGAACAGCGCGAGGCCAGCACCAGCGTGCTGAGGCAGAAGGCGACCAGTAGGACATCGCGGCCGACGGCGTGCAGCGGCGCGCCGAGCTGTTCGGCCAGCATACCGCCGAGCGCGCCGCCGACGCCGGCGGGCAGTGGCGGCAGCCCGGAGAGAAGCGACGCATGGGCGGCGAGCAGCGCGGAGAGGCCGATGACGAAGGGGAGCCAGAAGAGGCTGCTCCAGCGGCCGGTGCAGGGGCGGATCCCCAGCAGGATGCGCACCACCGCCGCCGCCAGCAGCACCAGCAGAAACCAACTGCCGTAGCCGAAGAGCTGATAGAGGAGATCGGCCGTCCAGGCGCCGACGACTCCGACCATGTTGTGCACGCCTCCCGCCGCCGCGACATGGTTCAGCGACGGATCCTCCGGCGAGAAGGAGTAGAGGGCGAGGGCGAGCAGCAGAGCCAGCGCCGACAGCAGCAGAGCCAGCGACTCGCGGGCCAGCGAATGCCCCTTCATCGCCTGCCTCCCGCCGGCCGCGTCAGATCCCGATCACCACCGCGACGACCAGCGGCCGCTTCTGCAGGGCCCGCTTGCACCAGCGGCGCAGCCAGATGCGCACGTCCTCGCGCAGGAACTCCAGATCGGTCAACTGTTCGCGCTCCAGCCCCTCCAGATGGGCGAGCAGCTTCGTGCGCGCCTCCTCCAGCGCCTCCTCCCGCACCTCCTGATGGAGCAGACCGCGCGCGGTCAGCTCCGGCTGGCCGATCACCGCCCCCTCGTTGGCGTTGATGATCACACTGGCGGTGATCAACCCCTCCTCGGCCAGGGTGCGGCGGTCGCGCAGCACCATGGTATCCACCTCGTCGCGCGCCTGCCCGTCGACGAAGATGGCGCCGGCATGGAACCCCTTGCCGTGGCGGATGCCCCGATCGTCGATCACTACGCTCTGGCCGTTCTCGGCGATGATGATCCGCTCCTCGGGAATCCCGGTCTGGCGGGCCAGGTTTCTGTGCTCCTGCAGGTAGCGGTACTCGCCGTGCACCGGGTAGAAGTAGCGCGGGCGGGTGAGCTGCATCATCGTCTTGAGCTCATGCCCCTGCCCGTGGCCGGAGACGTGGAGGTGGGCCTGGCCGGCGTGGCGGATGCGGGCGCCGCGGCGGCAGATGTGGTCGAACAGCCCGGCGATGGAACGCTCGTTGCCGGGGATCGCCGAGGAGGAGAAGAGGACCAGATCCCCCTCGCCCAGCCGGATGCCGGGGAACTGGTTCTGGGCGATGCGGGCCAGCGCCGCCCGCGCCTCGCCCTGCGATCCGGTGGCGATGATCAAGAGCTCGTGGTCGGCGATCTCCTTGCACTGCCTGATGTCCACCATGATGCCCGAAGGGATGGAGAGCCGCCCCAGTCGGTTGGCGATGGCGCTGTTGCGCTCCAGCGAGCGGCCGGCGAAGGCCACCCGACGGCCGTTGGCACTGGCGGCGTCGATGATCTGCTGGATGCGGAACATGTTGGAGGCGAAGGTGGTCACCACCACCTTGCCGCGACAGCCGGCGATCTCCTGCTTGAGGACGGGGCCGACGCTGCGCTCGCTGGCGCTGCTGCCGCTGCGGGTGGCGTTGGTCGAATCGGAGGCCAGCAGCACCACGCCGGCATCCCCCAGCGAGGCGAAACGGTGCAGCGCGGTGGTGCGTCCGTCGAGCGGCGCCATGTCGAGCTTGAAGTCCCCGGTGTGGACGATGTAGCCGCGCGGCGTCTCGATGGCGATGGAGACCGCATCCATGATCGAGTGGGTCACCGGAATCGCCTCGATCCGCAGCGGACCGACCGCGATCGGCTCCAGCTCGGGCAGAGGCCGCAGATCCCCCTTGTAGTGGAGCTCCTCCAGCTTCCCCTCGAGCAGCCCGAGGGTGGTCGGGGTGCCGTAGACCGGCAGCTTCAGCTGTGGCAGCAGGAAGGGCAGCCCGCCGATGTGATCCTCGTGGCCGTGGGTGAGCACGATGGCGTGCAGCCGCAACCCCAGCTCCGACAGGGCGGAGATGTCGGGGATCAACAGGTCGATGCCGTGGTGCCACGGATTGGGGAAGCCGAGCCCGCAGTCGATGATCACGGCGTCATCGCCGACGGCGTAGACCATCATGTTCTTGCCGAACTCCCCGACACCGCCGAAGGGGAAACAGCGGATGGGAGGCCGCGCGTCGGCCACGGCTACGCCGCCCCCCGGCTGCCGGGCCTGACCGCCGGCAGCCGCCCCTCGCGACAGAGCGGACAGTCGCCCGTGGCGAAGGTCTGCACATCCATGGCCAGCAGCGCCCGATGCGGCACGGCGAATCGGCCGCCGGCCGCCGGCGCGCGATCGACCACCGCCAGCACCTGCCGCGGCTCCCCGCCGTGCGCGGCGATCACCGCCATGCATTCGCGCACCGAACCGCCGGTGGTGATCACATCCTCGACCACCAGCACGCGGGCACCGCGCGGCACGGTGAAGCCGCGGCGCAGTTGCATCGCCCCGCCCTTGCGCTCGGTGAAGATGAAGGGCAGCCCCAGCGAGCGCGCCACCTCATGGCCGATGATCAGCCCGCCGAGCGCGGGGGAGACCACCAGATCGTAGTCGGCGCGCTCGACCTGCGCGGCCAGTGCGGCACCCAGCCGCTCCGCCCGCCGGGGATCGGCCAGCACCAGCGCCGACTGCAGGTAGGTGGCCGAATGGCGACCGCTGGAGAGGATGAAGTGGCCCTCCAGCAGGGCGCCACTGTCGCGGTACAGCGCAAGAATCTCGGATTGTTCCATCGGTCTATCGCCCTCCATCGTGGCTTCGCACTGCAGTGGATGCCGACTTCGCAGGAAGGCGGCATCCGCGGCCATGGACTTTTTGCGATTCGATCATAGCTCCGGCAGCAGCGCGGCATCGAAGACCGGACCGTCGACGCAGACCCGCCGGTAGCGCGCCACCCCCTGCTCCACGGTCCTGACCACGCAGCCGGCGCAGCCGCCGATACCGCAGGCCATATACTCCTCCAGCGAGAGTTGCGTCGGCAAACCGAAGCGGCGGCCCAACGCCGCCACCGCGCGCAGCATGGCCGGCGGGCCGCAGGCCAGCAAGCTGCAGCGGTTGCGTGCCGACGGCTCAAGCGCCAGAAGATGGCGCTCGGCCAGCTGCGGCACGAATCCATCGAAACAGCCGTAGAAGCCCGCCCTGCTGGCCAGCCGCGAGGCGATGCCGCGCTCCTCGAGCGAGCGGATGGCCATGATGGTGTCCCCCTCCATCCCCGCCACCAGGAAGCCGGAGGGGACCAGGGCGAAGGGAAACGGCACCTCGGAGCCGGCCAACAGCAACACGCGCCCGGGATCGGGCGCGCGCAAGGCGGCGAAGATCATCGGCGGGATGCCTACCCCACCGCCGATGCAGAGATAGGCGCGGCTCCGATCGGAGAGGTCGAACGGCCGGCCGATCGGCCCCAGGGCGGGCAGCCGCGCCCCTTCCGGCTGCCGCCGCAGCGCGCGCGTGCCCCTCCCAACCTCCTTGACCAGCAGGTCGATCCGACCCTCCGAGGAATCGGCCCACATCAGCGAGAAGGGGCGGCGCAGCGGCAGCAACCGGTCGCATCGCAGATGGATGAACTGCCCCGGCAGGGCGGCGGCGGCGATCTGCGGCGCATGGAGCCGCAGGAGAAACTGCCCGCCGGGATGGGAGGCGTTGGCCACCACCGTGACCTGCTCCTCGAAGACCGTGCCGTCGGCCGGCGCGGCGGGGCGCGATGGGAGGCTCACCCGTTGATGCGTTCCAACTCCGCCTCGCTGATGTCGTAGTTGGCGGAGACCTGCTGGACGTCGTCCAGCTCCTCCAGTCGCTCGATCAGCTTGAGCACCTTCTCGGCGGTCTCACCCTCGACATGGACCAGGTTCTCTGGAATCCAGGAGAGCTCGGCCACCTGCGGCGTGAATCCGGCCGCCTCCAGCGCCTCCTTGACGGGGACGAAGTCGGCGGGGTCGGTCAACACCTCGACACACCCCTCCTCCTCCTTGTCCCGGATATCCTCGGCCCCCGCATCGAGCGCCACCTCCATGATCTCATCCTCGCTCACTTCATTGCGGTCGAAGATGATCTGCCCCTTCTGGTGGAACATCCACGAGACACAGCCTGTCTCGCCCATGCTCCCCCCCCCCTTGCTGAAGGCGCTGCGCACCTCGGAGACGGTCCGCTTGCGGTTGTCGGTGACACAGTCGACCAGGATGGCCACCCCCCCCTGGCCGTACCCCTCGTAGCGCACCTCCTCCAGCGCCGCCCCCCCGCCGCCGCCCGAGCCGCGCAGGATGGCGCGCTCGATGTTCTCCTTGGGCATGTTCACCCCCTTGGCCGCGGCGATCGCCGCACGCAAGCGGGGGTTGCCGTCCGGATCGGCGCCGCCCCGGGCGGCGATGGTCAGCTCGCGGATGTAGCGGGTGAAGATTTTGCCGCGCTTGGCATCGGCCGCCGCTTTCTTGTGCTTGATGGTGGACCATTTGCTGTGACCGGACATGACAACCTCGATGATGGAGTATGCCGGCCCCACAGCCGGCATCCGCGACCGGGACGGTCGCGCACGGTTTGGTAAGTACAAGACGAATCTGCGCGGCGGCGCCCCTACGCCGCGGGGGGAATCCCCCAACGCAACAGGTTGGCCCCCCAGACGAAACCGGCCCCGAACGACTCGAGCAGCAGCAACTGCCCGGGCAGCAGCCTCCCCCGCCGGTAGAGGTGGTCCAGGGCCAGGGGGACGCTGGCCGCCGACGTGTTGGCGTGCCGGTCAACGGTGACCGCCACCCGCTCCTCCGGCAGGCGCAACCGCCTGGCAATGGCCCGGATGATACGGAGATTGGCCTGATGCGGCACCAGCCAATCGACATCCTCCTCGCCCAGCCCGTGGAGGGAGAGCACCTCGCCGACCACCGCGCCCAGCGACTTGACCGCAATGCGAAACACCTCGTTGCCGCGCATCTCGATCGCCGCCACACCGGCGGCGTCGGTGTGGAAGTCGGGACGGTCGCTCTGCTCCACCCTCCCGTATTGCGCCTTGAGCAGATCACGATGGGCGCCGTCGCCATGCAGCACCGAACCGATCACCCCACCCTCCTCCGGGCGCGCCTCCAGCACCACCGCGCCGGCACCATCGCCGAAGAGCACACAGGTGGAGCGATCGTCCCAGTTGAGGATGCGGGACATGGTCTCCGCACCGATGAGCAACGCGCGACGGAACATGCCGGCGCGCATCATCGCATCGAGCTGAGCCAGCCCGTAGACGAAGCCGGCGCAGACCGCCTGGAGGTCCCACACCGGAAAGCCGCCCCCCCCCAGTTTGGCCTGCACGATCGCGGCGGTGGAGGGAAAGATCAGATCGGGGGTGGTGGTGGCCACCACCAGCGCATCGAGCTGCTCCACCGCGACCCCGGCCACGGAGAGCGCCCGCCGGGCGGCGGCCAGCGCCAGATCGGAGGTGCGCTCCCCCTCGGCGGCCATGCGCCGCTCCCGAATGCCGGTGCGCTCCCGGATCCACGCATCGGAGGTATCCACCCGCATGGCCAACTCGTCGTTGGTCACCACCCGCTGCGGCAGGTAGGCGCCGACACCGGTTAGGTGGGTGTGGAGCATCACCCGCCGATCGCCCTGCGCAGACGGCCGAGCAGATCCTCCTCCACCTCCCGCCGCGCCACCTCGATGGCGCAGGCCAGTGCATGTCCGTCGGCGGAGCCGTGGCTCTTCACCACCACGCCGTTGAGCCCCAGCAGCGGCGCACCGTTGTGTTCGCCCGGGCTGAGCGCCTCCCTGGTCCGACGCAGCGCCTTGCCGGCCAGCATGGCACCGATGCGCGCCACCGGCGCCGAGCGCAACTCCTGGCTGAGGTGGTTGAGGATCAGCCGCGCCGTCCCCTCCATGCTCTTGAGCGCCACATTGCCGACGAAGCCGTCGCAGACCACCACATCGGCCACCCCGAGGAAGATCTCCGACGCCTCGACGAAGCCGATGTAGTTGACCGTATCCTCCCGGGCCAGCAGGGCCGCCGCCTCCTTGACCACCTCGGTCCCCTTGATCTCCTCGCTGCCGATGTTGAGCAGGCCGACCCGCGGGTTGCGCACCCCCTCGGCCACCTGCATGTAGCACGACCCCATCTGCGCAAACTGCACCAGATGGTGCGGCGCACACTCGACGTTGGCACCGATATCGAGGAAGAGCGACTCCGACTCGACCGAGGGGATGAGCGAGGCGATCGCCGGCCGGTCCACCCCGGGCAGGGTGCGCAACAGCAGCTTGGAGACGGCCATCAGCGCACCGGTGTTGCCCGCGCTGACCAGGGCGTCCCACCGCCCCTCCCGGATCGCGCGCACCCCGACATGGATCGAGGAGTTGCGCTTACCCCGCACCACCCTGGCCGGAGAGTCGCACATGCCGATGACCTCATCGGCGTGGATCAACTCCACCTGCTGCAGCAGGGAGGCCTCCTCGAGCAGCGGACGCAACTGCCCGCTGCGCCCGACCACCCCCAGCCGCACCGAATCGCCGTAGTCGGCACCGGCCCGGGCCAGGGCATCGATCACCACACCGGGGGCGTCGTCGCCCCCATGGCCGTCGACGAGGATCCGGACGGTCACTGCACACACTCCGCCCGGGGCCCCGGCCGGAGCCCGGTCAGATCACCGATGTCGCGATCACCTCACGACCGCGATAGCTGCCGCACGTCGGGCAGGCGCGATGCGGATGCATCACCTCGTCGCACTCCGGGCAACGCGTCATCCCGGCGCGCTTGAGGCCATCGTGCGAACGGCGCATGTTGCGCCGTGACTTGCTCGTCTTTCTCTTGGGAACCGCCATGATCCTCTCTCTCGCCGCTGCAGCCCATCCATGGGCCGCACGGCCGTATGCCACGTTCGTGGATCCCGCAACCCCTTCTGGCCGCGGGCCACCTCCCTATTCGAACTTCAACCCCGCCAATGACGCGAACGGATTGGGATCATCTCCCACCCGCCGCTCCACCGGCCCGCCGGAGCACTCCGCACGGCAGAGGACGAAGCGGGGCCAGGCCAACCACACCTCCTCACGCAACAGATCGATCAGATGGGCCATCCCCGTCGCATCGACCCGCGGATCATCCTCGAGCTCGGCGGTGAGAAAGGGACGATCGACACGGACCTGCAGCCGCCACCAGAAGCGTCGGGTGCAACGGGCGCACTCCCGCCGCGTCTCGATCTCGAAGCTGCCCGAGAGGTGCCACCCCCCCTCCACCGGCAACAGCGAGCCGCGCCACCAGACATCACCGCGCAGCGCGGGCAACGCATCGACGCCGCCGATCGCCGCATCGCTCAAATCCCCGGCCGGAACCGCCTCGTCCCAGTCGCGCGCCCGCACGCCGTGGGGGCCTGCAACCTTGATCCGATACCGCTCCGACCGCAGGACCCACCCCCGTCCAGAAAAGACAACAGACTGTTTTTCGGACAAAAACAGACCGCCCCCACCCACCGGCCCCGCCAGCGGGGGAAGCGCCATTATGGGAGGGCTCACCTCCGCGTCAAACACCACACCGCCATCCAGCGCCCTCCCACAGCCGGTGAACGGCGTCCTTCCACCGCCGCACGGGGTGACATACGTGCGGCGGACGGTAGAGTGCGCGCCCCTTTGCGGGCGGCTCCACGCCCCGTCCGAAGCCCCATTCCGGAGGTTGGCAAACACCGACATGGCAACTGTAATCCGACTGCAACGGCGCGGCCGCAAGAAGCGTCCGTTCTACTCCATCGTCGTCACCGACGAGCGCAACCGCCGCGACGGCGCCGCCATCGAACGGCTGGGCTACCTCAACCCCCTGACCGACCCGGAGGAGTTCAAGATCGATCTGGAGCGGGTCGAGCTGTGGCAATCGCGGGGCGCACGGGTCTCGCAGCGGGTCGCCGGCATCATCGAAAGGGCGCGCGCGCAGCAGAGCGCCTGACCGCCGGCGCCTCCTCCCCGGCGATGGAGGCGGGCTCCGGAACGGCAGGCGACGACCCTGCCCCATCCTGCTGGATCGAGGTAGGCGCCGTCGCCGGCTGCCACGGCGTCCGGGGTGCGCTGCGCATCCGCTCACTGACCCGCCCCCCCTCGGCCATCGCCGACTACCCCTTCTGGTGGATCGGCGACCACGGCGCCGCCGCCCGCCGCTACCGGCTCCTCCGCTGCCACCCCCATGGCAGGGGGATACTCGCCACACTCGAGGGGATCACCGACCGCACCGCCGCCGAGGGCGTGGCCGGGGGAAGGATCTTCGTGCCGCTCACCGCCGCCAGGGAGCGCACCGCCCCCGACGAGACGCTCTGGCACGACCTGGTCGGCTGCCGCGTCGACGACCTCCGCCTGGGCGGGCTCGGCTCGATCGTACGGCTGGAGGCCTACGGGGCGTCGGACATCCTGGTGGTGGCCGATGCGCGGCGCGGCGGCGAATGGATGCTCCCCTACACCCACGAGACCATCGTGCGCGTCGACCTCCGCGCGCGCCTGGTGACCACCGACCTGCCCGAGGGGATCGAGGCCTGTTTCACGCTCAGATCCTGACCCTCTTCCCCGAGTTCTTCGACTCGCCGCTGGCCTGCTCCATCCCGGCCCGGGCGGTGGAGCGCGGGCTGGTCGAGCTCTGCCTCATCAACATCCGCGATTTCTGCCGCGACAAACACCGCAAGGTGGATGACGCCCCTTACGGAGGCGGCCCCGGCATGGTGATGAAGGTGGAGCCGATCGCCCGCGCCATCGCAAAGGCGCGCGACGACCATCCCGACACCCGTGTGATCATGCTCGCGCCGGAGGGGCGGCCGCTGACCCAGCGGCTGCTGCGCGAGCTGGCCCGCCTTCCCGGCATCACCCTGCTCTGCGGCCGCTACGAGGGGATCGACGCCCGGGTCGAGCGCTACATCGACGACAAGATCTCGCTCGGCCCCTTCGTCCTCTCCGGCGGCGAACCGGCCGCGCTGGCCCTGCTCGACGGGGTCATCCGCCTGCTTCCCGGCGCCCTGGGCAACGCCGAGTCGGCGCGGCAGGAGTCGTTCGCCGACGAAGAGCCGGACCGAATCTTCGACTGGCCCCACTACACCCGGCCGGAATGTTACGATTCACAATGGGTCCCCGAAGTGTTACGCTCCGGCGATCATGCGCGAATCGCCGCCTGGCGGCGGCAGCAGGCCCGGGCGCGCGCCGCCGGCCATCCATACGGCAGGCGGGCCTGCAGCGACGAAGGTGGGGGGAACCATTCGTGACCGATCGTAAGCCGTCCCCGCGGGCGCGCGCCACGGCTGTCCTCGCCCAGCGGATCGGAAAGGGGCTGGGGGAAGTACAGCCCGAGGCGCAGCGGAATCTGGCCGCCAGCCTGGTGGAGGGGATCAACCTGCGCGGCTGCAGAGAGGCGCTGGGTACGCTGCTCGAGGCGGGGGCGCCGCCGGACCGTCTGATGCTCCTGCTGTTGCAGAGCCAGCCGATCCTCTTCCGGCTGCTCGCCGACCCCGACCGGCCGAGCGAATGGCGCGATCTCACCTCGCGCTTCTTCCGCCTGCAGGACGCCCTGATCACCCTGAGCGAAAGCCTGGCGCCGGATGCAGAGCGGCAACCGCCGACAGCCGACGACATCGAGCCGCCCGAGGAGGCCAGCCGTGTCGCGGTGCTCGACAACCCGGCCAACGCCGAGGCGGTGGCGTGGCTGCGCGAACAGGAGCAGGTACGACTGTTCAACACCTTCCGCGGCGTGGTGATCAACGCCTACTGCGAGCTGCTCCATCTCGATCCCGACCATGACCGCATCTCGGTCGAGCTCAACCATGAGCTGGGACGGGTGCTCGCCGCCGATCCGAGCCATGAGACGGCGACCCTGGTCGCCAACGCCGAGGCGACCCTCGGCTTCCCGCTGCGGCTGGTCGACCACAACGCCGGCATCGCCATCTTCGAAATGATGCCCTCCCGCCGGCTCTACATCGAACAGCGGGGCAACATCGACGTCCAGGTGCAGGATCTGGTCCACGTCGACATCCGGCGCGGCCTCTACCGCTTCCCCACCGGCACGCTGATCGACTTCTCGGCCTCAGGCATCGGCGTGATGGCCCCCAAGGACGACCGCATGAAGATCCGGTTGGGGGACCGGCTGGAATTCCGCTTCCGCATCGGCGCGGCCAAGGTGGCCGGTGAGGGGGAGGTCCGCGGCCTGCGCGATCAGGGCGATCGCTACCTGCTGGGGGTCAAGCTCCTCGTCAACCGGGCCACCCAATCGCAACTCCAGCGGGAGGTCTTCCGTGTCCAGCGGGAGATCATCGTCGCGCTCAACGAGGAGGGGATCCCCGAGGAGATCGCCCGGAACATCCGCTGACGGCTTCGCAAGAAGCCGGCATCGCGGCCAAGGATGGCCGCGCCCGGGCGCCGCTACAGCGTCGGCGCCACCGCTCCTTCAAGATCCGCCAACGCGGGGAACCACCGTATCAACCAGCCGGCGATCACACCGAAGCTGCCGAAGAAGATCAACAGCCCGACCGCGATCAACAGCCCCCCGGAGATCCGCTCGACCAGCACGAAGTGGCGCCTGAAGCCCTGCGACCAGCGCAGGAAGGCGTCGGTGGCCAGTGCGGCCAGTAGAAAGGGGATCGCCAGCCCCGCCGAGTAGACGGCCAGCAGGGCGATGCCGCGCGCCAGATCGGCCTGCGCACCGGCGATGGCCAGGATCGCCCCCAGGATCGGCCCGATGCACGGCGTCCAGCCGAAGGCGAAGGCTCCGCCGAGCAGCAGCGCGCCCAGCCACTGCCGGGCATCGACGCGACCGGCGTCGAAGCGGGCATCGACCATGAGCAGAGGGATGCGCAGAATGCCGGTGTAGTGCAGGCCGAAGAGGATGATGACGATGCCGGCCACCCTGCCCAGCAACTGCATGTGTGCAAGCAGCCAGCGGCCGATCATCGTCGCCGAGGCGCCGAGCGCGATGAAGACCAGGCTGAATCCGATGATGAACCAGACCGACTGCACCACCGCCCGCCGCCGCAGCGTGCCGGCGGCCGCACCATCCGACCCGGCCGCGCGCAGCTCGTCGACCGAAACGCCGGAGACGTAGGAGAGGTAGGCCGGCACCAGCGGCAACACGCAGGGTGAGAGAAAGGAGAGCAGCCCGGCGAGCAGCGCTCCGGCAAAGGTGACTTCGATCAAATTGATTCAGATCGCAAACAGTCCGTCCATGGACTGTTTGCTCGACGGCGATCGAAGAGCGCGGTCTTCGATCGCCTCACAAATCCGTCGGCTGCGCCTGCATCCTCCGGAGTTGCGCGGCCATCCTGGCCGCGCCAGCCTCAGCCTGCCCGTTTCAGCTCCCGGGTCAACGCCACCAGCTGCGCCTCGTCCAATGTCTCCTGTTCCAGCAGTGCCCGGGCGCAGCGCTCCAGCACCTCGCGATTCTCCTGCAGGATCTTCGTGGCCTGCGCGAACTGGCGGTGGATGATGGCCTTCACCTCGGCGTCGATGGCCTGCGCCGTCGCCTCGCTGTAGCGGGGCGAGGCGCCGAACATCGGCTCGCCCGGCTTGCCGAGGAATCCGGGCTGCCGCTCGTCATAGACCACATAACCCAGCTCGTCGCTCATGCCGTAGCGCATCACCATGTCGCGGGCGATGTCCGTGGCCTTGGCCAGGTCGTCCGAGGCGCCGGTGGACAAATGCCCGAACACCAGCTTCTCGGCCGCGCGCCCGCC